>CAYOGX010000717.1:0-3559 GCA_964403235.1 uncultured Planctomycetales bacterium
TGGATTCATCGGCGTTCTCCCCAATCGGGCACAGCCACGACGGCCGCTACTACATGACGATTCGCGCTGAGGACCAGCGCGGCCACGTCACGTCATCGCCCGACGGCCTGGATTGGGAACCGCAACGTCCTTGGTGCTGGGACGATGGTGAGCCGTTGACCATGTCGACCACACAGCAGCGCTGGCTACCCCACGCGAACGGGCTCTACCTCGTCTACACCCGCAAGGCCGAGGAGAACGTGAACGTCTTCCGCTGGCGCGCCCCGCTCTACACGGCCCGTGTCGACGTCGAGGCCCTGCGATTGATCCGATCGACCGAACGGGTGGTGCTCCCACTGATCGGCGACGGCATCGACAATGCCAAGCACGTCGCGCGAATGGGCAACTTCCACACGGTCGCCGCCACGCCGGGCGAATCGTGGGTCACCGTCGGCGAGTGTCTCCCGCACGACGGCTGGCGAGGCGACCTGTTGATGGCCCGGATCCAGTGGGCGTAGCCCGCTGCCACGTCTGCGCCTTGACGTCTGGGCGTCTGGCTTGACACGAGCGGTGGGCGGACGTAACCATTGCATGTTTCGTTCGAGGAGATCGACGTGGACGAGGCCATCGCCAAGGCAGCGACGCTAATCGAGGCGCTGGAGTACATCCAGCAATACCGCGGCCGCATCGTCGTCGTGAAGATCGGCGGCTCGGTGATGGACCGCGCCGAGGCCATGCACGAGCTGCTGCACGACGTGATCTTCATGCGCAGCGTCGGCATGGAGCCGGTGGTCGTACACGGCGGGGGCAAGGCGATCACGCAGGCGATGGACGAGGCCGGGCTCGAGGCGCATTTCGTTCAGGGCCTGCGCTACACCGACGAGCGCACGCTCGCCATCGCCGAACACGTGCTGTGCAACGTCATCAACACGGACATCGTCGAGACGATGAAGGCGCACAACGTGGATGCGATCGGCCTGCACTCGTTGAGCAGTTGCGTCGTGTTCGGAGAACGGACGTATCTTCAGGGCGAGGGCGGGCGGCGGATCGACGTCGGCTTCGTCGGCAGGGCCACCGAGGTCAACGCCAAGGTCCTGCGCCTGCTGTGCGCGGCCGAGACCATCCCGGTGATCGCACCGATCGCACGCGACAAGTCCGGCGGCAAGCTGAACATGAACGCCGACGTGGCCGCCGGCGAGATCGCCGCCGCCGTTCAGGCCGAAAAGCTCGTCATGCTGTCCGACACGCAGGGCATCCGGCTCGACCCGGACGACCCCGCATCGTTCCGGCCCACACTGAACCGCCAGCAGATCGAGGCGCTGATGGCCGACGGCGTGATCAGCAAGGGCATGATCCCGAAGGTGCAATCGTGCCTGCGCGCGTTGGACGGGGGCGTCCGCAAGGCACACGTCATCGACGGGCGGATCCCGCACGCGGTCCTGTTGGAGATCTTCACACAGGAAGGCATCGGCACGCAGATACTCCAGTAACCCGTTCGGCCTCGCCGGACAGAGAAGAAAGGGACAGACGTCACGTGAACACGCAAGAGATTCTGGCCCAGTACGACCAATACGTGATCGACAACTACTACGGCCGGCAGCCGCTGGCCATCGTGCGCGGCGAGGGCAGCTACATCTGGGATGCCGAGGGCAAGCGCTACCTGGACCTGTTCCCCGGTTGGGGGTGTAGCTTGTTGGGCCACTGCCACCCACGGATCGTCGAGGCGATCCGCGCCCAGGCGGGCACGCTGATCCACATGGACAACACGTTCTACCTCGAGCCGCAGGCCCGGCTGGCCGAGCTGATCTCGACGCGGGGGTTCGACGGCAAGAGCTTCTTCTGCAACTCGGGCGCCGAGGCCATCGAGGCCGCCATCAAGCTCGCCCGCAAGGCCACGCCCGAGGATCGGTATAAGATCATCACCATGGAGAAGAGCTTCCATGGTCGAACGTTCGCAGGCATGTCGGCGACGGCCCAGGCCAAGACCCGCGCGGGGTTCGGACCGCTGCTGGCCGGGTTCGATCACGTGCCGTTCGGCGACCTCGAGGCGGTCACGACCGCCGTCGACGACGAGACGGCCGCCATCCTGGTCGAGCCGATCCAGGGCGAGGGCGGCGTGAACATGCCGCCGGACGGCTACCTGCCCGCCCTGCGCGAACTGTGCGACGATCGCGGGATCCTGCTGATCTTCGACGAGGTGCAGACGGGCTGCGGGCGGACGGGCAAGTGGTTCGGGCATCAGCACGAGCAGGTCGTGCCCGACATCATGGTGTTGGCCAAGGCGATCGGGGGCAGCACGTCGCTGGGCGCGATCTGTGCCAGGCCCGAGGTGGGCGAGCACCTGACGCCCGGCAGCCACGCCAGCACATACGGCGGCAACCCACTGGTCACGGCGGCGGGCGTGGCCCTGTTCGAGACGATCGAACAGGAGAACCTGCTCGACCGGGCGGTCGAGATCGAGCGACGCATCTTCGAGATGGTCGAGCGGCTCAAGTCGCGGTTCGGTTTCATCGAGTCGGTCCGCGGGCGGGGCGTGATGATCGGCATCCAGTTGTCGATCGAGGGCGCCGAGATCGTCAAGGCCGCCCTGGATCGCGGGCTACGGGTCAACTGCACGCAACAGACCGTGTTGCGGATGCTGCCCGCCTTGACCATCACGGACGAACAGATCGACGAGGGGTTCGAGCTCCTCGCCGATGCGATGACGACGGCCTAGGCGGGCGGCGTGGATCGGGCCAAGGTGTGCCACTGGCAGCTTGCTGCCAGTGTTCATACCGGCAGAATCGCGAAGCCCGCTGGCGGACAAGCCGCCAGTGGCACACGGACGGTCGGGAGGTAACGCAGTGGCGCGGCACGACGGTCGACGGGCGAATCAACTTCGATCGGTCGAGATCATCACCCACTTCACGAAGTTCGCCGCCGGGAGCGTGCTGATCAAGACGGGTGAAACGCACGTGCTGTGCACCGCCAGTTTCGTGGAAGGGGTCCCGCGGTTCCGCGAGGACACCGGGCTCGGCTGGCTGACGGCCGAGTACGACATGCTGCCCGCCAGCACGGGCGAGCGACGTTCACGCAGCCGAAACAAGGTCGACGGGCGGGCCCAGGAGATCCAACGTTTGATCGGCCGATCGCTCCGGGCCGTCTGCCACCTGGCGGATCTGGGCGAGAACACGATCTACCTCGACTGCGACGTCCTCCAGGCGGACGGTGGGACGCGAACGGCGGGCATCACCGGCGCGTACGTGGCCCTGTGCCTGGCGTTGCGAAACCTGCGCACAGAAGGGAAAATACCCGGGCGGGTCGTTCGGCAGGGCGTGGCGGCCGTCTCGGTCGGCAAGGTCGGCGGTCGGTTGCTGCTCGATCTGGACTACCAAGAGGACGTGGGTGCCGACGTCGACTGCAACATCGTGATGACCAGCCGCGGCGAGTTCGTCGAGGTGCAGAGCACCGGAGAGGAGGCGACCTTCACCCCCGGCGATCTCGACCGGATGCTGGCCCTGGCGCGACGCGGCATTCGACAACTGCTCAGCGCCCAACGAAAGGCGCTCAGCGCGAGCTGATGTGACCGACGGCGAGGCGG
>CAYOGX010000718.1:0-3558 GCA_964403235.1 uncultured Planctomycetales bacterium
GGCCATCCTGATACCGATACAAGTTCACGTTTGCGAAGTGCGCTTCGAGAAGAGGCCCGCCGGGCTCGAGGCCGAAGTCGCGGGACCCCCTCGTCGAACCAAACGGGAGGTCAGGGGCCAGCGTGCCGACCAGCTCTCTGAGCTCTCTCATGTGGTCGGCGCCATTGGTGGCTGTGTAGAAGCGACCACCGGGCATCAGGACACGACGGACTTCCCGCAGCCCCCTGTGCAGATCCGGCACATGATAGAACATGTGATTGGCGATGACCGCGTCAAAGGCCTCGTTGCCGAAGGGGATGGCCTGCGCATCGGCGACCTCGAACGCGAACTTCCGGCCGACGGCCTTGAGTCCCTCCCTGGCCTCGGCCAACATCCCCGCGGAGAAGTCGGTCAGCGTGATGTCCCATCCGGACGAAATGCGATCCCGGTTCTGCAGCCACAGTCTTCCCGTGCCGCATCCCAGCTCGAGAATGCGGCAGCCATCCGGCAACTCGAAGTGATCAAAGG
Source organism: uncultured Planctomycetales bacterium (assembly GCA_964403235.1). Classification (GTDB taxonomy): domain Bacteria; phylum Planctomycetota; class Phycisphaerae; order UBA1845; family JAFGLZ01; genus JAFGLZ01. The sequence continues at coordinate 508 of CAYOGX010000718.1, forward strand.
CCCAACGGTACCACCCGTACGGGTTCGTGCCGAATCGAGCGTGGAGATCGGCCCGAGCGTTGAAGTTGGTCGCGTCGGCATACTGCTCCTTCACCAGCGCGTCTGTGTTTGGTCGTTCCGACATGCCCGGTCCCCTACCCTGCCCGTCTGACGCCCCTGGCGTCGGTCACTTGCCCTGCTTGTACGGGCCCTTCCCCATCAGCAGGCCGCCCTTGGCGTCGCCGCCCTTCCACAGATCCCACTTCGGGTCGGCGTAGCGATCAAAGAAGGCATGCAGCCGTTTGCGAAGATCCCGCTGCACCTTCAGATGGGCCGGCCTGTCGTACAGGTTCGCCCGTTCGCCGGGATCGTTCTTCAGATCATAGAGCTCGTTGGGTTTCTGGCCGATCCGCTCGATGTACTTCCACGTCTCCGTGCGGATCGCGCGGACGTTCTCGAACTCGTAGTAGACGACGTTGGTCCACTTAACCTGCTTGCCGCGGAGCACCTCGTCGAACCTGCGGCCAGGCGACTCGGGCTTGGTGGGCATCTTCGACGCCAGACCGACGTGGCTCAGCACGGTGGGCATCAGGTCGTAGTTGGCGACCATCAGGTCGGACCGCCGCCCGCCGGGGATCTTGCCGGGATGCCGGAAGATCAGCGGGATCGACATCGTCCAATCGTAGGCCGTCAGCGGCCGCGTGTGGTCGCCCATGCCCCAGAACCCGCTGTGCCCGCCGGCCAGGCCCTGATCCGCGGTGAAGATGACCAGCGTGCGGTCGTCCAGGCCGAGCCGGGCGAGCGCAGCCAGGATCTCGCCCACGCCGTCGTCGATGCCGCTGACCTCCGACGCGTACTTGCGCATCGAGGTGGGGTTGTTGATCATCTTTCGGTTGTTGTGCAACCACTCGTGCGGCCGTTCGCGCGGGAACGACTTGAGTTCTTTGTCGGCGTAGTACGCCGCGTGACGGTTGGTCGGTTGGGTCAGGACGCTCTTGCCCAGGCCGTAGGGCCCGTTGTAGGCCAGGAACAAAAAGAAAGGCCGAGCCCGGTTCCGCTCGATGAACTCGATCCCGCGCTTCGTCCAATAGTCGGTCTGGTGCGACGACTCGACGCGGATCTCGCCGTTCTCGATGATTCGCTGATTCCTGAATCCGGTGGTGTGGCCGCCCGGCTTGGTGACCCAGAAGGTGAAGCCTTCTTGGGGGTGGAGGTGGTCGCCGAGGTGCCACTTGCCGCTGAGCCCGCAGACGTAGCCCGACTTGCTGAGGATCTGCGGCAGCGAGTCGAACTCGGCGAGGGTGTTGTAGGCCTTCGGGCCGAGCATGACGTCCTTGTTGATGTACTTGTGCACGCCGTGCTGCGAGGGCATCAGTCCGGTCAGGTACGAGGCCCGCGTGGGCGAGCAGACGGCGTTGTTGGCAAACGCGCGGGTGAACCGGATCCCCTGTTGGGCCATCTTGTCGATGTGGGGCGTCTTGACGTCCGGGTTACCGTAGCAGCCCAGCGTCCACGCGCCCTGGTTGTCGGTCATGATCAAGATGACGTTGGGTCGATCCGACCGCGTTGCCATGGGATCTCCCCCCGCGGCCGCCGTCGCGCTGACCAGCCGACCGGCCCCGGCAGCCGACAGCGTACCCAGGAATTCCCTGCGATTCATCGCGGCGTCCTTCACAAGCACCACGGGCTGCGCATGGCGCGGGTGAGCATCCGCGCGGCCGATTCGTCGCCGATGATGACTTCCTTGTCCGGATCCCACTTGATCTTGCGCCCGGTACGGATGGCGATCTCGCTGAGGTGGCTGATCGTGTCAGAGCGGACGGATGGCTCAATCGGGCAGATGGGCGCCGAGCGCGTCTTGATCGCCTGGATGAAGTCATTCCAGTGGTGCCTGCTTTCGTACAGACGGATCTCGTCGGGGCCGATGACCTCATCCATCAGGGACGGCGGGTCGGCGTACATGCGAGTGCGATCGACGTCGATCCAGCCGGCGTCGCCGACGAACATCGTGCCCAGGTACTCCTGGAGGCCGTGCTTGGCCGAGATCGGCTTGGCCGCGTCCGGGCTCATGAACCGCATCTTCAAGCCGTTGGCGTAACGGCAGCGGACGTCCCAACTGGTGGCCGTGTCGTACAAGCCCTCAGTCGGGAAGGTACCCGTCCCCTCGTATTCGATCGGCCCGGTCTTCTCGGTGTCGCTGCCCCACAGGGCGATATCGAGCGGATGGGCGCCCCAGCCGGCCACGTAGCCCAGCGCGTAGTCGGCGATCCAGTACACTCCGGGCGGCTTGCAGCGATCGACCGTGTAGGGCACGAGCGGGGCCGGTCCCAGCCACATGTCGTAGTCGAGGTCCTCCGGCGGGGGGGTCGCCTCGGTCGAGCCGCCCTGGCCACCGGTCGGGCACCAGACGTTGATGGTGTGGAGCTTGCCGATCCGCCCGTTGCGGACGAGCTCGCATGCGTGGTGGAATTGCGGGTACGACCGCTGCTGGGTGCCGTACTGAAAGACGCGGCCGTAGCGGTAGACGGCCTCGCGGAGGGCGAGGTTCTGCGCAACGCTGAGCCCCAGGGGCTTCTCGACGTAGATGTCCTTGCCGGCCCGGACGGCGGCCAGGGCCGTCGGGACGTGCCAGTGGTCTGGCGTGGCGATCACCACGGCGTCGATGTCGTCGCGGGCCACCAGCTCGCGGAAATCGTTGTAGGCCGAGCAGCCCTTGTAGGACCCCTTGTCGCGCCGCTTGCCGTAATGGTCGTCGACCCGCTTGGCCTGCCCCTCCCGCCGCGATCGGTACGGGTCGCAGACGGCCACGCACTGGCAGTCCGTGATGTTCAGGAAGTAATGGAGCAGCCCGCCGCCCCGATTGCCGACGCCGATATGGCCCAGCGCGATCCGTTCGCTCGCCGCTGGCGTCGACGCGCCCCCCAGTGCGCTCGAGGTAATGACATAGGGTGCGGCAAACGCGCCCGCCGCCGTCGTCGCGGTGGTCTTGAGAAAACTCCGTCTTGTCGGTTCGATCTGGCTCATCTTGCGCTCCAGTGCTTCCTACAGTAAGAGACGCCCACGGACGTCAAC
>CAYOGX010000719.1:0-3555 GCA_964403235.1 uncultured Planctomycetales bacterium
CCGAACCAACGGCCCGTTCGGATCGACCTGCATGGCGGGGTGTCCACGAACGTCCGCCAACTCGAACGCGTCGGCATCATCCGGCAGCGCATTCTTCAGCTCGCGCTCGAAGTCACCGAGGACGTCCTCATACGCCTGACCCGGAAGGAAACGGCAGTCGATGCTCGCCTCGCACCGGGGCGCCACGATATTGATCGCCTGCCCCCCCGAGACCATGCTCACCGCGATGGTGGGCCTGTCCACCAGCCGGTGCGATTGCTCGGCCAGGCGCCGGCTGTACCGTTCCTCGACGAAGCGGATCGCCCGCCCCATCGCATAGATCGCGTTTCGCCCGACCTCGGGCATGGCGGCGTGGCTCGGTACACCGTGCGCGATCAGCTTGAACCACAAAGCCCCCTTGTGTGCCGTGACGAGCTGACACCGCGTCGGCTCGCCCACGATGCAAGCATCGACCCGGAACCCGCTATCCATTAGCGCGGCCGCGCCGTCGCAGCCGGTCTCCTCTCCGATCGTGGCGATCAGGTGGATCTTGTCGGCGAAGCGCTGACCTCGCTCCCGCGCGATCTTCAGGGCCGAGATAAAGGCCGCCAACGACCCTTTGGCGTCGCAAGCGCCCCGGCCCCAGACCTTCTGATCGCGGACGTCCGCAGCGAACGGCTCGATCGTCATGCCCCCCACCCCGACCGTGTCGGCGTGGGCCTCGAACGCCACGCTATGCGCCCCGTCCTGGTCGGGCCAATGCGCCGTCAGATTGCACCGTCCGGGCCAGACCTCGTGCAGCGCCACGGCCATACCCAACTGCCGACAGACGCCCGACAGATGTTCGATGATCCGCTCCTCCGCCCGACGCTCGTTCGACGCGATCCGCGACTCGTTGGCGCTGTCGATGCGGATCAGATCCTGAAGGATCGAGACGGCTTCGGCCTGTTGTGCGTCGGTCAGTTGACCCATGGACCGGACTTCTTCCTACCCGAGCGGACACGTCGAAAACCCGATCTCAATCTACGTCAACCCGGGGGATGGGGCAACCTTGCCGCCCGGCCCTTGGCGCCGGCGGCCGGAATTGGGACAGTGTGCCCAGCGTCATCATGTCCCTGACCGCTCGCGGAGCGACGCCATGCAGCTCTACCTGATCCGTCATGCCATTGCGGTGAGATCGGATTCGCCCGTCGTCACCGCGGACGGCGAGCGGGCGCTCACCGAGGTGGGCATCAAGAAGATGCGCAACGTCGCCCGCGCCCTGGTGCGAATGGGCGTCACGTTCGACGTGGTGCTGACCAGCCCCCTGATTCGCGCCCGCCAGACCGCCGAGATCGTGTGCGACGTGCTCAAGTGTCCCGATCGAATCGAGCCCTGTGACGCGCTGGCGCCGGGGTGCGACATCGACCTTCTCGCCGACGTCCTGCGCAAGTACGAATCGGCCAACGCGGTCGCCCTGGTCGGTCACAATCCCGACTTCGAGGCGTTGGCCGCCGACCTCATCGGCGGGTCCCACCAAACCGGCATCCTTTTCAAAAAGGGCGGCATCTGTCGCATCGATCTCGATCGGATCGACCCCCAGCCGGCGGGCGGCCTGATCTGGCACATGACACCGAAACTGCTGCGCATGATCGCCGGGTGAGCCGGAGGCAGGGCCCATCCGAGCCGCGGCCGTCAGCGAACCACCTTGACCGAGACCATCGTGATGTCGTCGACCTGATCGGCCAAGCCGACGAAACGCCGGACGTCCCACAGGATGTTCGACGCGATGGCGTCGGCGCGGAGGGCGGCGTATCGAATGAACGATTCGGCCAGCCGCTCGCGTCCGAACCGCTGGTCCACGAAGTTCATCGCGTCGACGATGCCGTCGGTGTAGAACAGCAGGACGTCTTTGGGTGCTAGATCGACCGTGGCCTGTTCGTATTCGGCTTTGGCGTCCATACCGATCAGCATGCCGCCCACGTCGAGGGGCTGGGTCCGCCCGTCGCGGACCAGCAGCGGCGGATCGTGCCCGGCGTTGCAGTAGGTCAGCCGCCGGCCGTCGGGCGAGAACACGCCGTAGAACAACGTCGCGAACTCGTGGGCTAGCGTGTCCCGGAAGAGCTGACGGTTCACGCGCGCGATGACCTCGTCGAGCGCGTAGATGTTGTCCACCCACACGCGCAGCCCGCTGCGGAGCGACGCCATGAGCAGCGAAGCGGCCACGCCCTTGCCGGCGACGTCGGCAATGGCCAGGCCCAGGTGGCCCTCGGGCAGCTCGAGGAAGTCATAGAAGTCGCCGGCCAGCGCGTACGTCGGCTCGTACACGCAGCCGAACGCGAGGTGTGAATGGTCTGGCGGACGGGCAGGAACCATGCGGCGCTGGACTTCGGCGGCTGTTTCGATCTGCCGGTTGACGATCTCGCTTTGGACGGCCTCGGCGGTCAGGCGCGTGTTCTCGATGGCGGCGGCGGCCTGGGCGGCCACCGCGCGGAGCAGCGAGGCCTCGAAGGCCGAAAAGGCGTGCCGCTCGCCCGTGTAAACCCGGATCACCCCCACCTGCCGCCCGCGGAAGACCATGCCCGTCACCAGCCCGCTGACCAACCCCTCCTGTCGCGCCTGGGCCGGATACCGAATCCGCGGATCCGTCGACACGTCCGCGATGGACACCATCTCCCCCTTCAGGGCCGCGTTGTCGATCGGGTTTTCGCCGACCTTGACCGGACCCTTGTTGAGGTACGCTTCCGACAGGTTGTGCCCCGCGGCGATCGTCAGTTCGCCCGTCGACGCGTCGAGCATTCGTATGCTGCACGCCCTGACCCGAAGTACATTGGCCACGTTCCGGGCCACCACACGCAGCACCTCGTCCAGATCACGCGTGCCCGCCAGCATGGCCGTCAGGTCATACATCGTCACCAGCTCTTCGACCCGCTGCCGGAGCCGGTTCTCCTGCTGGCAGAATCTGGCCAGCGTGTCGGCCAGCAACTGAAGGAACGTCGCCGACGCCGAGATCTGCTCCTGCGACCAAGGATGTTTAGGCCGCCGCACCCCTGCCAGCCCCTTGCGGTCCAATTGGTACTTCTCGGCCAGCGTGTCGAGCGCCTGGGAATCCGGGGGCTGCTTGGGCAGATCACCCATGACCAGAACCGCCAGGAGTCGACCGTCGACGATGACCGGCGCGGCGTATTGGACCATGCCAGCGTGGCACGTTCGCGAGACAGGCTTGCGCTCGTGGGCGGCCTGTCGGAGCGCCGCCAGGATGCTGTCGTGACACGCCCGTTTTCCCTGTTCGCTCCCGCCCATCAGGCTGCAAAACGGGTTCTGCCCCGAGGGACGCGAGATCATCTTCCCGTCGCGGTCGTAGACACCAACCGTCGTCTGGATCACCGCGGCGAACGCGTCCTGAATCTCCTGGAGCGCCGCCACGTCCAGCAGGTCGGTCAGTCTAGGCTCTTGATCGCCGTCGTCTCTCGCCATCGCACCCCAGCCTTTGGGCCGCCTACCACCACCGATAGGCCACAAGCGAATCCCTCATTATAGCAGAAATCGCGCGGGGCGTGGGGCCGCACCGCACGGCGTGCGTGTGGTGCCCGTCGA
>CAYOGX010000720.1:0-3545 GCA_964403235.1 uncultured Planctomycetales bacterium
GGGCGAGGACATCAACCGCCCGGACGAAGGCCATTGCCAGACGCCGAACGCTCATCCCACCGACTGGGCGCCCGTGGGAAAGACCACGTAAGAGATCTTCGACACGTGGTTTGCCTGCGGCGGCTGGGAGGCCACGCAGGGCGTGAGCGAGTACAGCGGCGGCACGGCGTACGATGAAGGCAACAACTGGGTCTACAAGGCCGTGGTCCAGGACGGCGCCGGCCTGACCGTCACCGACACGGGGTACGTGGACACATTGGGCCACACGATATGGCAGTGTGAGATCACGTTGCCCACGCCGCAGACGCTTGAAGCCGACACGCGCTACTGGCTTGCGTGGGCGACGACTCCCCAGGCGAACTGGCTCGCCGGCGACCCGGGCAACGACGGGACGCAGATGAAGACGCCGGTCAGCGACACGGTGACAGGCGCGGGCGCGTGGGAAGGCAACGTGAACAACCGCCTGTGGGGCGGGGGACATGACTTCTACTTCCAGCTTCTCGGTCCGCCCGCCGGGCTGGGAGACGTGGACGGCAACGGCGTCGTGGACGGCCTGGACCTGACCGCCGTGATCACCGCGTGGGAGACCACGCCCGGCGACCCGCTGTGGAATCCGGACGCCGACCTGGACGGCAACAACGTCATTGACGGCCTGGACCTCACCGAGGTGATCTCGAACTGGACCACGGCGGGTGGGGCCGTTCCTGAGCCGGGGCTGACGGCGCTCGTCGGGTTCGGCGTAGTGGCGTGGCTCATGCGGCGGCGCACGTAGCCACATAGCGGGTGTTGGCCGGCGGTCCGCATGGCGCTCCCGCAGGCGGGGGGGCATGGTGAGAAAGGAGAGGAGCCATGAGACGTCTCGTTGCGATTCTGGGTGTTGCCGTGGTTTTGGCGGTCACCGTTTCCGCAACTGCGGGTTGGGAGGACAAGACGGCGGGCTGGGCGGCGCAAGGACTGACGGGCACGAGCCGGCTCATCACCGACACCAACACCGATACGCTCTATTATCTTCGCGGGACGACGGTCATGAGTTACAGCCCGGCCACGGACACGTGGACCGACCTGGCTGCGACGGCCGACGCGGGTGCCTTTGGGTACGAGTCGCCCAACAGGACCTTCTACACCCTGGGCGGGACCGCCGGCAGGTTCATCTCGTATGCGGTCCGCACCGCCGTTCAGGTGTACGACATCGGCACCAATCATTGGTCCAAGTACGACGTCGTCCCGCTGCCCGGAGGGAATGCCGCGTGGACACAGGGCGCCGTCTATAATCCCGCCACGGGCCAGTACTGGGCGTTCTGGACGCAGACTGAACCGGAGAAGAAGGACACGGTCGGGGCGCCCTTGGACGCGGCGACCCTTACGTGGGGCGCCAGCCGGGAAATCGTCTCACAGGAAGGCAGGGTCCGTTGGGGCCGAATGGAGTCGGTCAACGTCGGCAACACCAACTACTCCAGGTCCGATCTGTGGGGATGGAATTGCCAGGTTGTGCACCAATCCACGTGCGACCTTACGGACCCGGACTTCCCGGACATAGCGGGACCGTGGCCGGAGACGGCGACGCATGACCTAGGTGAAGGCCACTGGCTGGCGACAGGCTGGGCCACGGGTTGGCTTGCCTGGGGATGCTGGGAAGAGCCCGTGTATGGCTGCGACCTGTATGCCGCGCATGGGACCGACATCTATGTTGTGGGCACGTGCCATCATCGCGGTGCGGACCCGCCGGAGCCGATTCCGCCCATGGAGGCCGCCGTCTATCACACGGCCACTGACAGTTGGGAAGACATCGAGGATCTGCCGTTCCACAGCAACGGGTATCGGAATCACACGTGCGCCGTTGTCGGCGGGCTGTTGTACGTCCAGGATGGGAACGGGTTCTTTGTCTATTCGCCGGGTGGCGTGCCGGGCGACGTGGACGGCAACGGCGTCGTGGACGGCCTCGACCTGACCGCCGTCATCACCGCCTGGGAGACCACGCCAGGAGACCCGCTCTGGAATCCGGACGCCGACCTGGACGGCAACAACGTCATTGACGGCCTGGACCTGACCGAGGTGATCTCGAACTGGACGACGGCCCACATAGCGGACGTTGGCCGGTGATTGATATCGCACGCATAGAGTGTAGGAAGGATGCACAGACAGGAGGACGGGGATGAAGACGCTTATCATGATTGTGGCGGTCGCGGCCGCAGGGGCGTTGGCGGGCCCCGCCGTGGCCCAGTGGACTGAGAAGACCGGTGACTGGACCGCGCAAGGCTTGATGGCGGACAGCGCGCTGATCACAGACCCCAACACGGGCACGCTCTATTACCTGAGGGACACGGTCGTCAAGACGTACGACCCCGGAACGGACGCGTGGACGGACTTGAGTCCGACGGTTGGCGCCGGCGCTGTCGGCTACAAGGGGCCGACCGGGAACGCGGACGGGATCTTTTACACGGCGGGCGGGACGGCCGGCGTGTTTGTCATGTCGTACCAGCGCCCGCAGCTCGACGTCTATGATATCGGGACGAACGCCTGGACCAAGAGCGATGCGCCGACCGGCACGTACGCGTGGGGCTGGGGCCAGGGCAACGTGTACAACACCAGCACGGAGACGTTCTGGTTCTTCTGGACGAGCCCGGAGGCAACTCCTCCCATTGTGGGCGCGCCGTACGACCCGGTCAATGATACGTGGGGCGCCGCCCAGGACTTCAGCCCCTGGCCCGGGCCGGCGGCATACTGGGGCCGGATGGAGTCGGTCAATATCGGAACCACGAACTATGCAGTGAACGACAGAGAGTGCGTGGACAAAACAGTGCACATGATGGCGTCGGACCTCACGGACGGCGCTTTTCCGCTCGTGACCTACACCGCCACGAGCGAGCGTGATCTGGGTGACGGCAACGCGCTGTGCTGGGGCTGCTATGGTACCGAATCCGGTTTTCGGACGCAAGTCTTGGCTGCACACGGCACCGATATCTACGCGTCCGGCGTGCAGGAGTCGGACAAGTTCCTTGTGTATCACACGACGACGGACACGTGGGAGGAGCTTGACCCCCGGCCCGACGACGATCCCGTCCAAGGGTGCCGCAACCACACGATGGCCATCGCGGGCGACATGGTGTACGTGCGGGACGGCGGGCAGTTCTGGGTCTACGATCTTGGCCTTCCCGGACCGGGCGACGTGGACGGCAACGGGGTGGTGGACGGCCTCGACCTGACGGCGGTGCTCACCGCGTGGGAGACCACGCCGGGCGACCCGCTGTGGAACCCGGACGCCGACCTGGACGGCAACAACGTCATTGACGGGCTGGACCTGACGGAGGTGATCTCGAACTGGACGGTCGTTTCTGCTGCCCCTGCGCCCGAGGCCGGTTCATCGAAGGCGGCCGCTCTGGGTGCGGGCACGAAGCGCAGCCCCGGCAATGTTCAGAGGGGCAGAGGGAAAGTCCGAGGGAGGTAACTGGGACATCGTTTTGGCTGCGCCGGGCCTGCCGGTCGGCTGCTGAACGCAGCGGACGTTAAGGATAACGGTATCGTTGCGAACAGGTTGAGGGCAAACA
>CAYOGX010000721.1:0-3544 GCA_964403235.1 uncultured Planctomycetales bacterium
AGTACCTGGTCGAACCCCTTGCGCAGCTCGATACAGGACTCATTGGAAAGCGAGTGCCTGAGGTACGGTGCCGCGTGAGGGTCATTCAGGGAGGCCAGACACAATCCCGCCCCATCCCGCACCAACGGCGACGAGCATAGAAGGCATCTCTCTAGCAACCATCGGCGATACGTGTATGTCGGTGCGTCCTCTACCCGACCGAGCCAGCGCAACGCCTCGGACGCGGCCTCCGGGCTTACTCGCTCATACACGAGCAAATGTGTGATGGCTTCCATGGCTTGGTCCGAGTGCCGACGGACCATCCAAATGAGTTCTCGCGAGAAAGCGCTCTCCATGCCATCCTCAAACGCCTCTCCGTTTGCTGCCCAGAACACACGCTCGAGCTCAGCGTAAACGTCGTGGTCGGCATCCGACGCCTCAGTAGAACCTTCAGACCGGAGGTCTCGCGGCGACGGGATGGACGGATCTGCTGTCGAAGCCCCGGGCGACCGCTCACGTCTCTTTGGTCGCCAGGCATCAGGGTCCGTGCTCGCCAGCGGGTCTTCTGATTCACAGTACCGCTCGGACGTCAAGACCGTCGAATCCGATCTCACCGCACATCTCCCTGCTCAGCGATCTCCCTACCGAAACCAACAAGCCCGGCAAACAACTCGTCCAGCCGATCGCGGGCTATGTCCTTCGTATTGTCTGGTGCGGTGTTGATGTCCAGCTCCAGCCGGCAGGCCGTATTCATCTGTGCCGGGACCACCTGCCCCCCTGAAGGCGACAGCGTAATCGTGCTCTGTACCCGGCGCATGACCGACCACTTGCTGAGGCGATTGATCTTGAGCCCGCGGAACCCATGTACATCATCTCTTGGTCGATTGATCTGGTATAAGAAATCAGACGAGCCCTCGGGATCGATCTCTACGGGCAAGATCTCGGAGAGCAACTTGTATCCAGCAGGACGATCGGAAACCGGGGATACCAAGACAGCGCCGAACGCGAGACGTTGAGCTGAGGGGCATGTCGGGAGATCGAACCACTTTCGGGCCATCGCAGAGAATTCACGCACAACGGAATCGAAGCGGCCCAGGGTTGGTACCTCTGCGGCTTCATCCTCCGAGTCGTCCGCAGAAGTCAGTAGCCAGTCGATGCGATCCGCTCGTAGATAGAGACTAAGCTTGCCGACGCCCGTCTCCGGGATGTCAACAGCCCCTTCGCAAATGCGCCTCCCGTTTCGAGGCTTGGAGATCACCTCCTCTGGGGGTTGTCCAACAACGCATTCCCACCATTTAGAGCCCTCAAGTACAGCAGACGGGGTCGGGAAACACGTGAGCCGCGTCTGTTGGACACGCCACTCGGCGATGGGCGCTTCGCTAGGCATCTTCCTCTTGCTCACCGGACGACCTTCGTGCAAATCCCGGCCTCTGCCCCCTCGTGGCCAATCTCACACTGACACCACTAGTATTGCAATTCAATGGTACCCAGGTCAAGCACTGAGGCTTCCCAAAACGTCACGACGCCCCCTTGGCGAGAGAACCGTGCTACCAGGCGAGGGTTTTGCTGTCGGCAGCGACCCGCTTGGGCTGACGCTCGACAAGCAGATCGACGTGACGCTTTCGGAGCTCCAGGAGTTGGCGTTCTTGGGCGGGGCTGAACGCGCCGAGGCGTTGAGCGTAGGTGTCCATCCAGGTGACCAGGCGTTCCAGGGCCTGGGGGTCCAGCTTGAGGTTCTGGTGGCCCTTCGGCCTGGTCAGCTTGGCCAGGACCGGACTGGTGGCGGCGGGGCAGCCCGATTCGATGGACCGCCCTTCCCGGTAGCGGGCCACGATGTGGTCGCGGAGGCTGGGTTTGCCGTAATCGCAGAGCGCCGCGTAGGCCTTGGCGGGCGTCAGGTCGAATTGGGCGGCGTGCTCGTTGCAGCCCCGAGGGTTGTGGCAGCCAACACACTGCCTGTTCAGGACGGGCTGGACGAGCCGGTCGAAGCGCAGTGGCCACGAGCCGGGCGGGCCGACGTTGATCTTGGACGGCTCGCGGGCGGCGGCCAACACGACGCGCTGCGGCGGGGCCTGGTTCCGCGGCTCGTGGCAGCCGATGCAGCTGAGCGTCTGGCCGGGCTGGACGTGCGTGGTGGTCCGCATGGTCTGGACCGCCATGCCGCGGGCGTCGAGCGCCTGGAAGAAGACGATCACGCCGGCGGGCACGCGGAAGTGGGCCGAGCCGTCCGGCTCGACCGGCACCGTGCCCAGCACGCACTTGCCCGGGTCGTCGTGGGTCAGGCCCAGGTTGGGGTAGTTCATCGTCGGGTGCGTCTTGCCGGGGACGGCGACGACCCGCAGCGACTGGATCTGCCCGCGCTTGACGGACTTCAGACCGCTGTACACGTCGACGAGGAGGAACCGGCCCTCCATCGGCCCGTCGTGGTTGACGCGGCTGGCCAGCACGGGCGGACGGGGTCGCGGTCGGACGGGGATGGGCCAGGCGCTGGAGATATCCGGGTCGCGATAGAGCAGCTCCATGCTGCCGGGTGGATCGACCCCGCCGGCGGCGTCGAACAGGTACAGGCCGGTCGCGTTGGGTGCCCTCAGCTTCTGCCACTGGGCGATGTTGGTCTCGGGTCCCCAGGCCACCAGGTAGAGTCGCTCCGACAGCGGCCAGGGGTTGGCGTAGTACGCCTTCGCCCAGCCTTCGATCTCCGGGAACGGCACCTCGGGCGTCAGGCGGGTGACCGGGGCCGTGCCTTCCGTGCCCACGGCCGGGTCGAGCAGGACCAGGCTGCCCATCGTCATGGCGTGGTGCCCCGAGCCGGTCAAGATGATCTTGTGCGAGTTGGGGATGCACCTGGGCTCGAAGGTGCAGTGCGGGGCGTGGGTGAAGTTGCCGTAGACGATGCGGGCGTTGGTGCCGTCGGGGTTGATGGCCCACAGGCTCATGAAGGGCATGTTCCAGCGGTCGACGTAGTCCCACCGTGAATGGAGGATCGTGCCGTCGTGGGCGACGCTGGGCGTCCACTCGAACATCTCGAACGGGGAGATGGCGACCAGGTCGCCGCCGTCGGCGTTCATCGTATGTAGCGTGTAGACGGCCACGGGCCGCGACGGACCGCCGCCGCAGCGGACGTAGATGTCGGGCAGGTCCTTGTTGGCCTGGGTGCGACGGGCGGTGTTCCGGCCGACCTGGACGAACTGTCCCCGCCGGGTCGACAGGAACACGATCCGCCCGTCGGGGAGATACCGGGCGTCGAAGTCGTCGTACTTGCCGTGCGTCAACTGCCGCACGCCGCTGCCGTCGACGTTCATCTCGAAGACGTGGTAGAACGCGTCCTCGGGCAGGTTGTCTTTGTTCAGCTTGTCCTTCTCGCCCGCCAACCTGGGGTAGTGCCGGCACCAGGCGAACAGGACCCTCTCGCCGTCGTAGCTCAGCGTCGGACGAAGGAAGCTGCCCGGCTCGGTGAAGGAGGCGGTGATGCACTCGACGGCGGGTGCATCGCCCCTGAAATCGCTCAGGACGTAGATCCCGCCGCCCGGGCGCGACCACCACCCATAGTACTGGTCCGACATGT
>CAYOGX010000722.1:0-3541 GCA_964403235.1 uncultured Planctomycetales bacterium
AGAAGTTGGAGTACCTGGCGCTGATCGCGCGGCGGGTGTTCCGCGGGCGGCTGAAGGCCGAACGGCGTAGCCGCGCGTACGGGTCGAGCGTCGAGTTCGCCGACTACCGCGACTACGCGGCCGGCGACGACTATCGCTACCTCGACTGGAACGTCTACGCGCGGATGGACGAGCTGCTGCTGAAGCTGTTCGAGGAAGAGCAGGACCTGCATGTGTACGTCCTGCTGGATGCGTCGCAGTCGATGGCGTCGACGGAGGCGAAGTTCCATCACGGATTGCGCGTGGCCGCCTCGCTGGCGTACATCGCGATGAGCAACCTGGATCGGGTCGCGATCCATCCGTTTGCCGACGGGCTGCTGCCGGAGTTCCCCATCACGCGTGGCAAGGGCAAGATCCTGACGCTGCTGGAGTACCTGGAACGGTTGGCGCCGGTGCAGACGGACACGCACCTGGAGCAGTCGGCCCGGCTGCTGTTGCAGCGCCGGCCGCGGCGGGGGCTGATCATCCTGATCAGCGACCTGTACGACCCGCGGGGGTTCGAGCGCGGGCTCGACGTGCTGCGCTATCACGGTGACGACGTCCAGGTCATCCACCTGACCGAGGCGTCGGAAGGCGATCCGTCGGTGCTGGGCGATCTCGATCTGGTGGATACCGAGACCGCGGCGGTGCGTTCGGTGACGGTGACGGAGCGACACCTGCGGGAGTACGGTCGGGTCTACCGGGGGTTCCTGGCCCGTTGCGAGCACGTCAGCCGGCAGCGCGAGGTGGGCTACGTCCATAGCACGACGGCGGTGCCGTTCGAGGAGCTGGTGCTGACGGTGCTGCGTCGCGGGGGGGTGGTGGCGTGAGTCTGCTGAATCCGATCGGGCTGGCGTGGGCGGCGGTGGCGGTTCCGATCATCGCGCTGTACGTGCTCAAGATCCGTCGGCGTCGGCAGGTCGTCCCGACGTTGATGTTCTGGGATCAGATATTCCAGGACACCGCGCCGCGGAGCCTGTGGCGTCGGCTGCGGCATTGGCTGTCCCTGTTGATGCAGTTGGCGTTCCTGATGTTGTTGGTCTTGGCGCTGGCGGACCCGGTGTGGTCGGGTGCGTCGCGACGGCGGACGCACTGGGTCCTGGTGCTGGACCAATCCGCGTCGATGCAGGCCGGCGACGGCGCGTCGAGCCGATTCGACCAGGCGAAGCAGGCCGCCCACCGAACGATCCGGTCGATGCGGGCGCAAGACCAGGCGACCGTCATCGCGGCCGGGGTGCAACCGACGATCGCGTGCGGCCGGACGCATCATCAACCCGCGCTGCACCAGGCCGTTGACGCGCTCGCCGCCCTCGACGCGCCGTGCGATCTGCACGCGGCGGTGCGGTTGGCTGAATCGATCGACGTGGGCGACCAACGACGCGCAATCGTCGTGGTGACCGATCCGCCCGGCGCGTCGGGACTCGATGACGAGCCCGGCGGGGCGATGGCGGTGACGTTGTGCGGCGGGGACGCGGCCAACGTTGGCATCACGGGGTTCGCGGTCCGGCCACGATCCGACAACCCGCTGGAGCTCCAGGGCATGCTGCGGGTGGCGAACTTCAGCGACCATCCGGCATCCGTGGACGTCCGGTTGACGCGCGACGGGCAACTGTTCGACGTCATCTCGATGTCGCTGGCGGCGGGCGAGGAGACGCTGCGGACGTTCCGTCACGTACACACGGGCGGCCGGGTGTTGCGTGCCGAGCTGTCCAAGCCCGACGCGCTCATGGTCGACAACACGGCGGCGGCCGTGCTCCCGGAGACCAAGGACATCCGCGTCGCGTTGGTCTGCGAGGGGAACCTGTTCCTGGAGAGCGTTCTGGCGGTCCATCCGTGGCTGAAGGTGCGTCGATGGCGTCCGGTGGACCTGGCGGAGGCCGTGAAGGAGGCGGACATCCTGGTCTTCGATGAACACGTCCCCCAGACGCTGCCGGACAAGCCGAGCCTGTTCATTCACCCGAAGGCGGCGAGCCCGCTGTGGTCACTCGGCGGGGATCTGAAGCGCCCGCTGGTCAGCGACGTGGCCGATGGGGCCGAGCTGTTGCGTCACGTCAACCTGACGAACTGCACGCTGCGCGGCGCCCGCGCGGTGAGGGCCAAGACCGAGGCGAAGACGCTGGCGTCATCGTTCGAGAACCCGCTGTTGCTGAGCTGGTCCGGCGAGGGTCCGCCGCGCGTGGTGTTGGCCGTGGACGTCAAGCAAGGGGACCTGCCGCTGCGGACCGCGTTCCCGATCCTGATGCAGAACACGCTGAACCATCTGGCCGGCCAGACCGACGAGCCGGTCAGCGCGTATGCGACGGGACGGGCCGCTACGGTGGCCATCCACGCCGCCGACGCGGTGGCCAGCGATGATCGCGGGCGATCGGTGCCGATCACGGTCCACGACGATCGGTCGGTCGTCGGCCCCGTGACGGCGGCGGGCCTGGTGACGGTTCGGGCCGGCGCCGAATCGGTGGATCTGGCGTTCAACCTGGCGGACAGCGCGGAGTCGAACCTCCGCCGACACCCGACAAGCCGGCCGGCGGCCGACGCCGACGACATGCTGGCATCGTCGGGGTGGTCCTGGCCGTGGTGGGTGATGCTGGCAATGGCGGCGATCGGGTTGAGCACGGCCGAATGGTGTCTGCACCAACGCAGGCGCATCGACTGAGACGCCCGACCAACGGAGCGAAAACGGCGGAAGCACGAAGATGACGATGCTCGCGTGGACATTGGAGACGACCCGCCCGTCGATGGGGCTGCTGGCGGCCTGCCTGCTGGCGGTGGCGTGGTATTTCCGCCGGTCGCTGGTGGATTTCCCCAAGCCGCAGCGATGGGTGTCGCTGGGCGTCCGGGCGATCGTGCTCGTCCTGCTGGTCCTGGCGGTGACGGGGCTGAACGTGGTCGGCGGCGACGACCGACAGTTCGTGGTGTTCCTGGTGGACCGGTCCGACAGTGTGGACGCCAACGACGTTGGGAAGGCGTATCGATTCGTGCAGGCGTCCGCGGGAACGATCAGCGGGTCGGATGAAGCGCGGGTCGTCGAGTTCGCGGGCAACACGCTGCCGCCGCGCCGCGTGGACGAGCAGGTCGATTCGCTGGACGGTCTCGATCGCGGCCGGACGGACGTGGCCAGCGCGTTGTCGGTGGGGTGGGCGTCGATCCCGGCCTTCTACGCCAAGACGCTGGTGGTCGTCAGCGATGGTCGGGCCACCGAGGGCGACGCGTTGCGCGTCGCACGGGCGGCGCGGCGAGCGGGGGTTCGCGTCTGCGCCGTGCCGCTGGAGACGGCCCGCCGCGACGAGGTGCAGCTCACCAGCGTCGGCGCGCCGGCACAGGTGCGAACCGGCGCATCTTGACCAGATGGTACCGACTCTGTTGTCTGGGCGCAAGCCCTTCACTCCACAGCCACCAGCACCATCTTCGCGTTGTAGAACCCCTCCGTGCAGTCGGCGCGTAGTCGGTTGGCGAAGGTACCGACGCATCGGCCAGACCATCTCCTATCCCGAAAGGCGAGCTATCTCACTCTGAGTGAAACAGA
>CAYOGX010000723.1:0-3539 GCA_964403235.1 uncultured Planctomycetales bacterium
CAGTGGGGCGACGAGGGCAAGGGCCAGATCGTCGACCACCTGAGCGGCGAGTTCGACCTCATCGTCCGGTACTCCGGCGGCGCCAACGCGGGGCACAGCGTCGTGGTGGGCGAGACCAGGCTGGGCCTGCACCTGGTCCCCTCGGGCATCCTCCGTGATCACGTTCTGTGTGTGATCGGCAACGGCGTGGCCCTGGACCCGGAGGTCCTGTTCGAGGAGATCGACTCGCTCCGCGGACACGGGGTCGATGCCGAGGCCCGTTTGCAGATCAGCGACCGGGCCCACGTGGTCATGCCGTACCACAAGCTGGAGGACAGGCTGAGTGAGGCGGCCCTGAGCGCGGGGGCCAAGATCGGCACGACCGCGCGGGGCATCGGTCCGCTCTATTCCGACAAGGCCAACCGGACGAACGCCATCCGCGTCCACCAGCTCGTGCAGCCGGGGGTGTTCCGGGAGCGGCTGACCGACATTGTTGAGCGGAAGAACCGGATCTTCGCGGCCCTGTATGATGCCGAGCCGTTGGACGCCGAGGCCATCTATGAGCAGTTTGCGGCCTATGCCGAGCGGCTCCGCCCGATGGTGTGCGACACGGCCCATCTGCTACACCAGTCGATCGCAAACGGCAAGCGACTGCTGTTCGAGGGCGCGCAGGGTGCCCTGCTGGACCTGGACCACGGCACGTTCCCGTACGTGACCAGCAGCAACTCGAGCGCGGGCGGGGTAGCGGTGGGTTCGGGTGTTCCGGCGCGGGCGATCTCGACGTTTCTGGGCGTGGCCAAGGCCTATACGTCCCGGGTCGGCGCGGGCCCGATGCCCACGGAGCTGGACGACGGGGTCGGGCAGGCCATCCGCGACGTCGGGCGGGAATACGGCACGACAACGGGCCGACCCCGCCGTTGCGGGTGGTTCGACGGTGTGGCGACGGGATACTCGGCCCGGGTCGGCGGCATCAACGCGATCGGCCTGATCGGGCTGAACGTGATGAGCCAGTTCGACCAGATCAACGTCTGTGTCGGCTACGAGGTGGACGGCGAGCGGCTGGACCGTTTTCCTTCCGACGTGGACCTGCTCGAGCGCGTCCAACCCGTCCTCGAACCGATCGAGGGTTGGAAGCAGGACCTGGGCGGCTGCCGGCATTGGGAGGAGCTGTCCCCCGCCGCGCTGAACTACCTGGCCAAGATCGAATCGTTACTCGAGTGTCCTATTGTCGCGGTGGCCGTCGGACCCGAGCGATCGCAGTTGTTGCTCCGTCCGTCCTGAACGTGGTTCGCTGAAACGCGCCAGTTCGACCGCAGGAGATCAGGTTTATGCCCGCAGAGCCGCTCGACCCCCGCGAGGTGCTGGGCCTCGAACCCGAGCAGCTCCCCCGTCACATCGCCATCATCATGGACGGCAATGGTCGGTGGGCGCGGGCGCGCGGGCTGCCGCGCATTCAGGGCCATCAGAAGGGCGCCAAGTCGGTCCGCGAGGTGGTCAAGGCCTGCAGCCGATTGGGCATCGACTGCCTGACGCTCTACAGCTTCAGCCTGGAGAACTGGAAGCGCCCGCGGGAGGAGGTTGAGGCGCTGATGCAGCTCTACGCGCAGTATCTCGTGAAGGAGCGTGGCGAGCTGTGCGAGACCAACATCCGGCTGGTCCAGGTGGGTCGGCGCGACAACCTGCCGGTGAACGTGCTCGACGAACTCGACCAGACGGTGGCGCTGTGCCGCAACAACACCGGTCTGACCCTGTGTCTGGCGCTGAACTACGGGTCCCGCTACGAGATCGTCGAGGCCGCCCGTCGTCTGGCGGCGCGGGTGGCCGCGGGGGAGCTGGAGGTCGACGAGATCGACGAGCAACGCCTCTCCGATTCGCTCTACACGGCCGGGCTGCCGGACCCCGACCTGCTGGTCCGCACCGCGGGCGAGCACCGGATCAGCAACTTCTTGCTGTGGCAGATCAGCTACGCGGAGTTCTACGTGACGGACGTGTACTGGCCCGATTTCAGGCCGGCGCACCTGCACGAGGCCATCCGCGACTACGCACACCGCGAGCGGCGATTCGGGGGGGTGCCCCAGGCCAGCACCGGCTCAAACCAGCTCCGGAGCCGCGAGCGATGATCGAGCTGGACATCCCCTCCTTCGGCAGGATCGAACTGCACCACGTCGTGAGCGATTTCACCGGAACCCTGTCGGTCGACGGTCGGCTCGTCGACGGCGTGGCCGACCGTATCCGCGCCGTCGCCCAGCAGGTGACGTTTCACGTCCTGACGGCCGATACGTTCCGCACGGCCGCCGAGGCGCTCGCGGGGTTGCCCGTCGTCTTCAACCGGCTGACCGGTCCGGATGAGGACGGCCAGAAGGTCCGCTACGTCGACACGCTGGGCCCCGACCACGTGATGGCGATCGGCAACGGCAACAACGACCGCGCCATGCTGACGTCCGCCCGCATCGGCGTGGCCGTCATCGAGTCCGAAGGGGCTACTTCCGGCGCGATCCAAGCGGCCGACCTGGTCGTCGGCGGCGCGGTCCACGCGCTCGATCTGCTGCTCGAACCCAGACGCCTGCGCGCAGGGTTGCGCTGGTAGACGTTGGGGGTGATGTGCCGGTGTCTACTTGAACAGCGCGCGCGGCTGGCCGAGCAGCCATTCGCCGTGGCCGTCGGGAACAACACGTTCAGCCCGCTCTTGTGCTTGCGGTAGTGCGGAAAGGGGGCCTTCTTCCGGAAGAAGTCGCTGAGGACCCAGTAATCTCCCGGCCGCTCGCTTTGAAGCTCGCACGGTGTGACCGGATCAGTCGGCTGGAGGGGGATGGGCGGGCCGTTGTTGCGCAACCAGCGCGGGCGGAACGCGTCCATCGGCTCGTCATACTTGCTGTGGTTGGTGCTCCGCCACTTGCTGCGGTCTTTCATGCTCCAGTAGAAGTAGCCGATGTTGCCCGCCTCGCGGTTCTCCTCCGTGTCGATGATCGACGTACTCTTGCCCGTGGGCGGAAAGTCGGTGGTGTTCTGGGCGAACTCCTCCATTTCATGGGCCTGGGGGCAGTACATCGCGCTCATCAAGCCGCCGCGCCTGGCCTCCAACGCATTGATCAGCTCGAGCTGCGGATTGACCTCGTTGGGCGCGAGCGGGTACATCCCGTTCTCGTCGTTGGCGTAGATCTGGATGGCCAGATAGATCTGGCGGAGGTTGCTCCGGCAGCTCACCTCATACGCCTGCGCCCGGGCCATCTTCAGCGAAGGGAGCAAGATGGCCAGCAACAAGGCGATGATTGAGACCACAACCATCAACTCGATGAGAGTGAAACCGCGACGACGCATCCTTCGATACCTCTCCACTGAGAACCGACAGAATCGAGCTGCTCACACCGTCCGGCCAGATGCCTTTAGGCACGGACAATCCCAACATTTGTGTATGTTACCCCTGTTCGCGCAACCGTTCAAGGGATACCTGAACTGACCCATCCGCTTGACCGAAACGAAAGCGGCGGTCGCAGCGCTTGGAAGCCTGCGACCGCCGCGCAATCGGCTCGTTCGTCGGGTCCGAGCCCGACCCCTAGTTC
>CAYOGX010000724.1:0-3532 GCA_964403235.1 uncultured Planctomycetales bacterium
AGGATGGGGCGCCCGTTCGAGGCTGGGACGGGGCACCTAAACCCGATAACAACGTGCACACAGGAGCACCCGATGGCCGATCTGGTTCGCGAAGTAGTACGGGAAGTTGACAAGCTGACCGACGAGATGGTGGAGTTGTGCCGGTCGCTCGTGCGGATCAACACGGTCAATCCGTACGCCGGCGCGGGGCCGACGGGACTGGAGCGGGACGGTCAGGCGTTCATCAAGCCCATTCTCGAAGCGATGGGCGGCAAGACGCGGTTGTTCGAGCCGCCGGCCGACGTCTACGAGCAGGTGGGCATGATCGGGCCGAAGGGTAGGAGCTGGAAGGACCGACCCAACCTCGTCACCGAGTTCGATCTGGGGCCGGGCAAGCGAATCATCATCAATTCCCACATGGACACGGTCGGCGTGGAGGGGATGGTCTTCGATCCGTTCTGCGCGGACGTAAAAGACGGCAAGATCCTCGGCCGCGGGGCGAGCGACGACAAGGGGGGCATGACCGCCGGCATCACGGCGATCAAGGCCGTGCTGCGGTTCGCCGACGCGCTGTCGGGCTCAGTCGTCCACGAGAGCGTCGTGGACGAGGAGTGCAACGGCGGGGGCGCGGGGACGACGGCGTGCTGTCTGGCCGGATACACGGGCGACCAGGCCGTCGTCATCGACGGGGGTGAGTTGATCGTGAAGCGCGGCTGCCAGGGCTGCCTGACGGCCGACGTGGAGGTGACCGGCCAAGCCGGCCACGCAGCTATGGGCGGCGTCAACGCGATCGACAAGGCCGTCCTCGTCAAGAACGCCATCGATCGGTTTAAACAAGCGCGCGAAACGAAGTACCCCGACTGCCTGGTGAATCTCGGCATCTTCCACGGCGGGACGCACCCCGCCGTCGTACCTGGCCAGGCCAGACTAAGCCTGAATATGGTCTACGCGCTCGAGGAGGCGGCAGCCAACGAACGGGCCGGCCGCGGTTGGAACGGCTCGTCCGTCCGCGACGAATTCATCCAGACCATCGCCCAGGCCGACCAGGCCGACGGTTGGCTCCGCGAGCACCCCTCAAAGGTCGAATGGGTCAAGGACCTGATCCCGTTCGAGACGCCCGCCGACGCGCCGGTGGTGCAGGCCCTGGCCGAAGCGTACCAGACCGCCCTCGGCCGACCAGCGACCGTCGAGATCATGCCCGCCTGGGCCGACGCCGCCAACGTCGTTCGATACGGCGGCATCCCGGCCGTGCTGTTTGGCCCGGGCAGCGAGAACGCCGCCCATGCCGAGGACGAGACCGTGGACATCGATCAGCTCGTCAACGGCGCCAAGGTGATCGCCGCGTACCTGTGTCAACAGCTTGCCAAACGCGGGTAGAACGGGTCTGCCGAATTGGCAGCAGAGGGGACGTCCAGAGCGCCAGGGCCATTGCGTAGCGGAGTCTAGCGGGCGCGGTTCCCGTGCGAGCCGGTCTGTTCGCGCAGGGTCGCTTCGCGGTCGAACACGTCGTGCTTGAGTATGATTCTCAGATCGTCCAGCCCTTTCGGTACTCGCGGCGGATGTATTGATCGGCCTGGGGACAGCCGGTGGCCTTGAGCGCATCGGGATCCCACTTGAGCTTCTTGCCCACGCGGTAGGCCACGTTGGCCAGCAGGTTGTGCTCGATCAGCATCCCCGAGTAATCGAAGTTGCACAGCGTCGGTGCCCCGGTCTTGCAGGCGTGGATCCATTCGTTGTAGTGGCCCTTGGACGCCGGGATCTCGTCTTGCTTCTTAGGTGCCACAAAGTCGCGGTAGTCCTTCTTGGGCAGCAGGTAGTGCTTGCCGTAGTCGGCCACGAGCTTGCCCTTGTCCCCGACGAACATCGTGCCGATGCCCCACTGCGTCAGATCGATCCCCGGCGGCGACTTCGGGCGCTTTTCCGCATCGTACCACATCAGCTTCACCGGGCCCCGGTCCCCACGGGCCGGATGCTCCCACGTCGCGGTCAACCACTTCGGGCACGTCACGGGGTGAACCGCCGACCCTCTGCCCTCGACCGTCGTGGGTTGGCGGAGGTCTAGCGCCCAGAACGCCATGTCGATCAGGTGGCTGCCCATGTCGCCGATCGTCCCCTGGCCATAGTCCCAATAGCGATTCCACTTCAGGCAGTGCGGCAGGACGTCCGGATGGTAGTGCCTCATCGGCGCCGGGCCGATCCACAGGTCCCAGTCCAAAGCGTCGGGCACGGCATGGGCGGGGCCGGGCCAGTCGCCGCCCGGGCCAACGCGACCGCACCAGACGTGCGCCTCGGTCACCTTCCCAATCGCGCCGCCCTTGATCAGCTCGACCATCCGCCGGTAGTTCTCGGTGGCGTGTATCTGCGTGCCCATCTGCGTGGCGATCTTGTCCTTGTGTTTCATGTAGGTCTCGCGGACCACGCGGGCCTCGTGCACGGAGTGCGCGAGTGGCTTTTCGCAGTACACGTGCATACCGAGGTTCATCGCGGCCACGGCGATCAGGGCGTGCGTGTGGTCGGTCGTGGTAATCACGACCGCATCGATGTCCTTCTGCTCGAGCAGTTTCCGCCAGTCCTTGTATTGCTTGGCCTTGGGGAACTGTTTGGCGGCCTCGCCGAGAAACCGGGCGTCCACGTCGCACAGCGCCACGATGTTCTCGCTCTTGACGCCCTTGGTATTGGCCTTGCCACGGTTACCGACGCCGATGATGGCGATGTTCAGCTTCTCGTTGGGCGAGCCCCGCCTCTTGAGCCGGGGGTTCTTGGCCTGCGCAACGGCCTCGGTCTGCGCGGCCAGGCCGGCCAACGAGATCCCTGTCCCGGCCAGCACTCCGCTTCTGAGAAACTCACGACGATGCATGCGACTGCTCATCGACCGACTCCTTACCATGATAGGATCGCCCCCACGGCTGACGAGGTCTTCACCCTCCACCGCCAACCATACCGCACCAAGAAAAGCCGAACGCGAGGCAGATGTCAAGCCGGACCCGCACGCGTGTTGCCGGATCCATCCCGAACTGGCGGGTTGCAATCGCCGATGTGCAGGAGATACTGTACGCAGCCGACGCACCGGCCGGACCCGATTGGGTGGGACCTCAACGAGATGAACCGACCTTCCATGACGTTCCGAGTGTCGCTGCGCGAGGCCCAGCGGCGCTTCGCCGCCTGCGACATCTGCTGTGTCGACTTGGACCAGTGCGTCTTCCCGGTCTTCACGCAGACCGTGTTGGGGATGCTGGCGATGGGTCGGGCGGCGGTCTCACCGAGCCTGTGGCCGAGACTGCGACAGCTGCTGGCCGGCGGGTCGTATATCGCCAGCACGCGTCTCCGTCAGCTTGGCGGCCACCGGCCGACCAATAGCGAGCTGATGAGACGGTTCTCGGCCGTAATGGCCGGCATGCCCCTCGACCTGATCGAGTCGCTGGCCAGGCTCCTGCCGCGAATGTCGTTTCCCGGCTGGCGAGACTCGCTGGCGATCGTGTCGGCCCGTATGCCCACGGGTCTGCTCAGCTTCGCGATTCAGCCCATCATCGACGCCTATCGCAAGACCCACGGC
>CAYOGX010000725.1:0-3529 GCA_964403235.1 uncultured Planctomycetales bacterium
CGTACTTGCGGTCCAGCCGCCCATTGGCGGTTCGCCTCGGGTGTATCTCGTTGCTGGTGACACAAGAGCCTATCGCACGACGGAGGAGGATTTGGCACAGATACTGGCGCGCGACGACAAGCTCCGTGCAGCCACCAGTCAGCCGGGCCGATGGTGTCAGGTGCCCTGGAGGGCTTCTGCGGGTGACGCACGCTAGGGTTGTCGCGGCGTCTGGCGGAAGGTAGGGTGCCTCCTTCGGACCCACTCACGCGGCGAAAGCGTCAGTAGGGGGACACAGTCGGAGGTCGAGGAAGTCATGAGTAAGCGCGACAAGATCCTCGCTTCCCTGCCTGACCCGAGAGTTCGTGACGTGCTCCGTCGGTTGCACGCTGAAGCCGATCGCGAAATGCCTAAACTCGTATGGCAGTATCTGCCGTACCTGCCGAGAATGCTCATGGGCAAGAAGCTCCCGTGGGAACGCCTCGAGCACAAACACGACGACAAGTTCATCCCCATCGACGCCTCGCAGGGGGTGTTCTGCTACCTGCTGGCAAGAGCGATCGGAGCCAGCCGCATCGTTGAGTTCGGCACCTCGTTCGGGATTTCCACGATCTACCTGGCCCTGGCGGTTAGGGAGAACGGCGGCGGGTCCGTCATCGGAACGGAAATGGTGCCCAGCAAGATAGTGCGAGCCCGGCAACACCTCCAAGAGGCGGGGCTCTCAGATCTCGTGGAAATCCATGAGGGCAATGCCCTCGAGACGCTTGGCGACTTGGACGGGCCTGTTGATTTCCTACTGAACGATGGCTTTCCCCTATATGCGTTAGATGTACTCAAGTTGGTCGCCCCCAAGATGCGAACGGGCGCGGTTGTTGTGACGGACAACGTCGGCATGTTCAAAGGCGATCACGTTGAGTATCTTGCCTATGTGCGCGATCCGACGAACGGTTTTGCGTCAGGGAATCTGGCATTCAAGGAGGACTGCGAACTGTCAGTTCGGACGGCGGCATGTCAGAGCGCCTGAGCCCGGGTGCATGGGAGGGTGGGTCAACCACCCGCCAACACGTGCTCCTCCACGGCGGGCAAGCCGCGCGGTATCCTGCGAGCGGGTGGCGAGGAATGAGACGACTGAACGTTCGGCTCGTTGTCGTTACATCGGTGTTGTCGGCGCTTTGCGCTGCGCATGTTGTGCGTGCCGAAGCGGCCGAGAGACGGCGGCCGGGGCGGGTTGAGGGGGCCCTGCGGATCGGGGCCAAGCCCGGGGCCTACAAGGAGGTGATCCTCGAACGAAACGATCCGATGCCGACGTCGCGCCCGCCGGCCAGGAAGCCGAACGTCGAACCCACCGACGGCGACGGCCGGTTCGTCTTCAAGGACGTCGAGCCGGGCGAATGGCGCGTCGGCATCTTCAAGCGGTACACCATCCGGAACAAGAGGTCATACACCCGCGGGGCGACGTCGAGTCACGCGGTCCGATTCGGCCTGGCGCCTGGCCAGACGGTCCGCGTCCAGATCGGTGGGACGGGTCGACCCGTGATTGGCCGGCTGGTGCCTCCCAGCGGGTCGACGGCCAAGCTCGCCTACCAGGGCGGGTCGGCCCGCAGGATCTGGTTGAACTGCCCGCCCACGCCGTATCCCAAGGACCTCCCTGAAGACAAGCGGACCGAGTGGCTGAGAAAGTGGTACCGGACGGAAGCGGGCATGGCCTCCTGGCGGGCTCGCTACACCTATGTCGTGGACGTGGAACCCGACGGCAGCTTCCGGATCGAGGACGTCCCAGCCGGCAGCTACACGGGGTGCATCGAGGTGGCCAGGTGGGGCGAGCGGTTAGGAAGGGCAGACGGCCAGGCGTTTCTGAAATTCACCGTTCCCGAGATCCCCGGTGGTCGGAGCGACGAACCGTTGGACATAGGGGCCTGTCAGGTTAAGCTGGACGAGCGTAAGGGCCTGAAGGTCGGTGGCGCGGCTCGGGCCTCCCAGGCCACATCGGCAGAAGGCGGGACCCCAAGTCGTCCGGTGAACAAACCGGACTTCTAGCCGCGGCGGCGCGGGATGGTGTCTTGACCGCCAAAGCGATGGCCCACGCGTCCGCTCCCTTACGGTCGCGGCTCTGATTGGCGAACGAGAGTACGGCAAACCATGAAAGCGAAACGGCTCTGGGACAAAGGGTACGACGTGGACGAGACGGTCCATCGGTTCACCGTCGGCGATGATCCGGTGCTCGATCTGGAGATGGTCGAGGCCGACTGCCTGGGCAGCGTTGCGCATGCGATGACGTTGCAGCGCGCGGGGGTGCTGACCAAGCGCGACGTTCAACGGCTTCGCAAGGCGCTGGCGGCGATCGCGGCGGACGGGCGGGCGGGCAAGTTCAAGATCCCGATCGCGCAGGAAGACGTGCACACGGCCATCGAGAATCGGCTGACGGCCAAGCTCGGCGAGCTGGGCAAGAAGATCCATACCGCGCGGAGCCGGAACGACCAGGTGATCGTCAACACGCGGCTGTGGGCGCGGCAGCGGTTGATCGAGCTGGGCGAGGCCGTCCTGCAACTGGCGGACACGCTGGTCAAGTTCGCCAACCGCCACAAGGCCGTGCCCATGGTCGGCCGGACGCACATGCAGCGGGCCATGCCGTCGTCGGTGGGGCTGTGGGCCGGCGCGTGGGCCGAGGCCGTGCTGGACGACTTCGAGCTGATTAAGTCGGCCTACGCGATGAACGACCAGTGTCCGCTCGGCTCGGCGGCCAGCTACGGCGTGCCCGTGCCGATCGACCGGGCCTACACGGCCAGGCTGTTGGGCTTCGCCAAGGTCCAGAACAACGTCCTGTACGCCAACACCAGCCGGGGCAAGATCGAGTCGATCCTCCTGTCGGCCTGTGTCCAGACGGCCGCGGACCTCAGCCGCGCCAGCCAGGACCTGATCGTCTTTTCGATGCCGGAGTTCGGCTACTTCACCATCCCCGATGCGCTGACCAGCGGCAGCAGCATCATGCCGCAGAAGAAGAACCCCTGCGGGCTCGAGCTGATCCGGGCCAAGACGCGGTCGATCATCGCCTGCCACGACGAGGTGATCGGCATCTACGCGTCGCTGCCCAGCGGCTACAACCGCGACGTCCAGCAGACCAAGGGTCCGACGATCCGCGGCGTGAGCCTGGCGATAGACTGCGTCCGTGTGATGGACGTGACGTTCGGCACGCTCGGGGTCAACAAGAAGCGGCTGCGGGCGGGCTTCGTCGGTGAGGTCTTCGCCGTCGACCGGGCGCTGGAGCTGGTGGCTGAGGGCATGCCGTTCCGCGACGCCTACCGCAAGGTGGCGGCCGAGCTGGACCGGCTCGAGACCGCCAGCCGCGATCGGGCGATCAGGTTGCGCACGGGCCAGGGGATGGCGGGCAACCTGCGTCTGGACCTGTCCCGCAAGCGGATCACGGCCGGTAGGGGGGTCGTCCGGCGTTGGCGTGCGCTCGCTACCCGCGTCCGGCGCTCACTGCTGGGTTAAGCTGCCTGCAGAAATGTTTGAACAGATGAGAAGGTTGGGTGGCCCACCTCTTCAGAGG
>CAYOGX010000726.1:0-3519 GCA_964403235.1 uncultured Planctomycetales bacterium
ATACAATCCAAAGACTACCGAAGCCGGGGTTGGCTTACTTCATAGTTTCTCGGATTGACTTTACGCGCACTGGCCGGCAAGCTGCCAGTGGCGCACGGGCCGGCTGTGCGGACCATTTCCCTGCACAACGGGAGCGTTTCGATGCGAACCCTGATT
Source organism: uncultured Planctomycetales bacterium (assembly GCA_964403235.1). Lineage (GTDB taxonomy): Bacteria > Planctomycetota > Phycisphaerae > UBA1845 > JAFGLZ01 > JAFGLZ01. The sequence goes on from CAYOGX010000726.1 coordinate 157, forward strand.
CTGGGCATGTGTTCGATGACGGGGTTGTTTGGGGTCATCGGCGGCACGACGACGCGCCCGGCTTGGCCGCCGGACGGCGCGATCACGTGGTCATGCGAATACAACGCCGACGTCCTACCGGAAAAGGCCAAGCCCTACTGGTCCGGCAACCAGGGCCCCGACACGACGCGGTGTCTGGAGAACGGCGTCCTGCGGATCGCCGATCGGGGCACGCGCAAGGGTGCGCTCCACTGCTACAGCCAGACCTGGTATGCCGATCCGGAACGCGGCGCCGTCGTCGAGGTCCGGGTCAAGCTGATCGACAATGACAGCCGGGCGGGGGTGTGCTTCGTCGCCGCCGACGGCCAACACGGGGTCGGCATCACGCTGTACCCCGACCGGATCGCCGTCGGCCAGACCACGCGCGCCATGTCCACAACGGACGATTTCCACGTCTACCGACTGGCCATTCGCGAAAAGGACTACTGGGTCTGGGTCGACGGCAAGCTCGCCGTCGACGGCCAGGGCAAGCACACGCATCCTGCGTATCACGGACGGAACTGCGTGATGTTCGGTTCGGTCAGCAGTGCGGCCCGGTCGGAGGCCCTATGGGACTACGTTCGCTACGCCATCTTCGGACGCAAGCCCGCGCCGCCGCGGATCGCCGGCGCCCGTGACGTGGTCATTTACAAGAAGGAGGGCATTTACGCCTGCTTCCCCTCACTCGTGCAGTCTGAGGACGGTACGCTGTACACGAGTTTTGGCACGCGGGTCCGCCGGTCGCACATCGACGGCACGGGCGGGAGCGCGCGATACGTCTCAAAGGACCGGGGCAAGACGTGGCAGCCGCTCAAGGGCCCCGGTCCGATCAACCCGATGTGGCGATGCGTCGACGGCAGCCTGGCCTACGCCCGCGCCTACGGCTGGCGGGAGGTGCCCGAATCGCGTCGAGACGAGTTTGCCAAGAAGGGCATCACGGTGCGTCACGTCCGCCCGGGCGTCGTCGCCTACCTGCAAGGCGCCTATGCCCGTCGCAGCACCGACGGCGGGAAGACCTGGAAGACGCAGCAGATCAAGCTGCCACCGCACAGGGCCTTGATGAACTTCAATTTGAGCGAGACCTGCCGGATGAGGTGCGGCGTGCTCCTGAACGCCGCCTACGGGCAGCTCAAGGAGGACAAGATCGGCCGATCGTTCATCCTGCGCTCGGAAGACAACGGTCAGACCTGGTCGTTCGGCCCGCTGGCAGCCGATCCGGAGGGCAAGGTCCGGTTGAACGAGACGGCGCTGGTCGAGAACGACCGCGGTGAGGTCATCGCGATGATCCGCTCCGAGCCGTCTGGCGGCGGGCATCTGTACCACACCATCAGCAGCGACCGCGGTCGGACCTGGTCGACGGCCAGACGGACGAAGATCTGGGGCTACCCCGCCAATCTGATCCGACTGAAGGACGGCCGGATCCTGTGCACCTACGGACACCGACGCCGGCCGCAGGGCGTCCGCGCGGTGTTGAGCCGTGACGGCGGGCATACCTGGGACACCGACCACATCATCGTCCTTCGGAACGACCACTTCGGCGCGGGGGGCGACCTCGGCTACCCGATCAGCACCGAGATCGCGCCGGGCCAGATGTTTACGATCTACTACATCACGCTGACCGACGGGGTCACGCACATCGCCGGGACCCACTGGAAGGTGCCCACACCATGATGCCGATGCTGTCGACCGCGTGGGCCGTGATGCTGTCGGCGCTCGCCCCGGCAGCCGGACCTGCCACGGCGCAGCGACCCGTCCCTGCATGGCCGGCGGTCGAGTTCGCGTTCGAGATCTGGGATTGGGTGCCGGACTACCGCGATTTCAATCGTTTCCGTGCCCGTATCGACCAGGCCCGTCGGGCCGGCTTCAACACGATCGAGATATCCGTGCCGTGGAAGGACGTGCAGCCCACGCGGCAGGGCCCGTACGAATGGGCCCGGACGGATCGGCGGATCGAGCACGTCCTGTCCTACGGGCTCGCCCTTCGCGTACGGATCAACTTCTCATACGCGCATCCCTGGCCCAAGTGGGTGCGACCCGAGCTCGCCACCCGCCACGACGGCCGGACGCCCCAGGGGTTCATGACCGTGTTCGATGCGGACCTCAATCGATTGCACGATGCGGCCGCCCAGGCCATCGCCGCCCGCTATCGCGGCTGGAATATCGAATGGGCGCCCGTGTTCGGCATGCACACCGAGGTCAAATTCGGCGACTGGCTGGGGTATGAGCCGGCCGGCAAGGCGGCGTTCCGGGCGTGGCTGCGGGGGCAACACGGTTCGCTCGCCAACCTGTGCGAGGTATGGGGTAGGCGGTTCGATGCGTGGCAGGACGTCGAACCCCCCGTGCCCCGGCCCACGAAGGGCGAGCCGGATCTGTCCCCGCCCGTCATCGATTGGATCGCGTTTCGCGAGCAGGCATTGGCAGACAAGATGGCCCGGCTCCTGTCGGCCGTTCGACGGGGCGATCCGTCCGCGCGGACGGCCGTCATGCTGGGTGAGAGCTACCGCCGGGGCGCCGCGTCGATGGCCAACCTCGCCTATTGGCGGTATTCGCGCGGGGCCGATCGGGTCCTGCACAGTTACGACTTCTTCTGGCACGGGCCCAAGGACCGTCGGGCGGCCGGGGTGGCCACCGACATCATGCGCGGTGTGACCGGCAAACCCGTCGTCTTCGAGATCGACGGGCCCATCCTGTTCGACAAGTTCGGCTACACCGACGACGACCTGGTCGCCATCGGTCGAATGGCCCTGGATCACGGCGCGGTCGGCCTGAACGTCGCCAATTTTTGCTACACGGACAAGCCGTTGTCGGCGTTCGGGTTCCTGGCCAGGCTGGGCCGAGCTGTCGCGCGCCTCAACGCCGAGCGTCGCCCACCGGCTCTGTCGTCCAAACGCTGGTACTACGTCAGCAAATGGGCGAACTACGTCTACCGCGAGCCCACCGAGTGGGTTCACGAGCGACAGTTCGACGGTTATCTGCGGAGGACGGGTCGGCCCGACCGGCCGCGAATCGTCACCGACGAGAACCTCCTCCACGACGACGCGACCGGCGTCGAGGAGATCCACATCGCCCCACCCCTGGTCATCGACGAGCGCGTGGCTCGACGGATCGAGGCGCTGTCCGAACGAATCCGCGTCACCCCGGCCGATCCGTTCGAACAGACGATCCGCATTAGACCGCCCGCGATGCCCATGCGCCCCTGCGGCCGCGCACACCCCCAGACACGACCCGCCACATAAGTCCAGACCGGTGGGGGTTAGGTCGGTTCGGGGAACCAGCCGATCTGCTCGGCGCTGGGTCCCAGCACGCCCATCCGGACGCGGCAGTTGTCCGGCAGGTCTCCACGTT
>CAYOGX010000727.1:0-3518 GCA_964403235.1 uncultured Planctomycetales bacterium
CGAACGTGTCCTGATGCCACTGGAACACGAGCATGGGCGAATCGGTTCCGTCGAACAGCGGATCGTTTCGTCCGGCGGGGGTCAGTTGCACGCGTCCCCAGGCGAATTCCTCGACGGGGGCGCGGTAGACGCTGGCGTCGGCGGCCTTGGCCAGCAGTTGCGCACCGAGACAGACGCCCATGACCGGCACGTCGTCAGCCAGGGCCTGGCGGAGCAGGGCGTCCTCGGTTGCCAGATAGGGATGTTCGCGTTCCTGGTAGGCGTTCATCGGCCCGCCCATCACGACCAGCAGGTCCACGCCGTCGAGCCGGTCGGGCAGCGCCTGGCCCTGTTCCACATCGATGACGCGAACGTTCGCGCCACACGCTTCGAGCACGGGGGCGAACAGACCTGGCCCTTCGCAGGTCACGTGTACGATTATCACTGCGTTCATGGCCTGGACTCGTCCTTTGACGGCCCGCCAAGGTGACGGCCTGTTGGCCCGATGGAATTGGGGCCGGCACGGCCGGGCGAATTCAGGAGGGCGTGTATACTACACGAGCCGGACTGGGTGCAAGATGCCACCCATCGGATGCGACAAGGACACGCTCATGGACCCTGCAGGCACCGACGCCCGAAGCGCCTCTTCGTTGAGGCGCGCACTGGCCGTGGTGGTGATCGCCGCGGTGCTAGTCCAGTTGGCCTACCTCGGACTGGCGATCCACGCGACCGGACGCGTCGACGGGTTTGCCCTGCGTAGCGTTGACGGGCGGGAGTTCATGCGTTTGGCGCGGGGGCTTGCCTGGCACGGGCGATTCAGTCAGGACGAGGCGCCCCCGTTCTGGCCGGACACCTGGCGCGTGCCGGGGTACCCCTTGCTGTTGGCGGGAGGCGCTCGGCTGTTCGGCGACGGCACACTCGGTCCGATCGTCGTTCAGCAGGTCCTGGCCGTCATCAGTGTCGGTCTGTTGATGGTGATCGCGTCGCGCTGGGCGTCTCCGCGCGTGGCGGGGGCGGTGGGCGTGCTGTGGTTGCTCGATCCGTATCGAGGGTATTACTCGCTGTGGATCCTCAGCGGGACGTGGTTCGTCTTGCTGTTGCTGCTGGCCGTTTGGGTTTGGCAGCGGTGGTGGATGGGTCGGCGGGGGGGCGGATTGGCGTTCGTCTTGGGTGCGCTGGTCGGTCTGTTGGTTCTGACCCGACCGATCGGCGTTGTGCTGGTGCCGTTGGCGCTGCTCGGTGTCGCTGCCGCGCGGGGCGGGGGCAAGCGGCGGGCCGCGCGATTGGCCGCGTGTCTGGTGGGCGTGTCGATCATGCTCGGTCCGTGGGTAGTCCGCAACAAGTTGGTGGGCGGCCGGTTCGCGTTGTCGCATCAGGGGGGCACCGTCTTGGCCTACTTCAAGGCGGTGGAGGTCGTTCTATGGGCCGAGCGCCGGACGGGGCATCGCCATGACGACGAAGTTGTCCACGCGGTGTGGGAGCGGTTCGATCAGCGCCTCCGCACAAGGTGGTCGATCAGGCACGGGCCGCTCACCCCCCAGGCCCGGCAAGACATCGCCTGGCCGCAGATCGCGTGGGGTCGGGTCCGCGCGCTGAATCCCCTCCTGCTCGACCGAGAGATCATGGGGCTGGGGTTGGACGTGCTGGCCGAACATCCCGAGGCTGCGGTGTCGTGCTGGGCGTGGCGGTGCGTCTCGATCCTGACGTTTCCGCTGTCGTTGGCCGTCGCGCCGCCGGAGACGACCTCCGCATTGCCGTTCGCGAACATCCTGCCCGACGTGTCGGTCTCGATGCGACGCGTGTTCGCGGGCCTGTTGGCGGCGCCGTTCGTCGTCTTGACCGTGGTCGCGTTCTGGCGGGCGGTGGGATTGCTCCGCGCCCGACGGTTCGTGCTCGTCGCCACGTGCGCCCTACCGCTCCTGGCGTTTTTGGTGGCCACGTCGCCGCAGCTCGATCCCCGTTTTCGAGTGCCGATGGTTCCCTTCCTGCTCCTGTTGGCGACAGCCAGACGTGAATGATCACATCGTCACAATCCGCCAGGGGCACCCGGCGCGAGGATCCACCGGGATCGGTATCGAGTGACTACGCCTCCGTCCGGCCGTCGCCGGCGGCTTGACCGGCGCGGTGTTCCCAGACGCGGTTCATCTCGGCCAGGTCCGCCCGCAGTCGGTCGTATTCGATGCGGAGGTTGCGGGCCCGGTCGGCGTCGCGATAGACGGCCTCGTCGGCGAAATCGCGTTCCAACACGGTGACCCGTTCCTCCGTAGCCACGATCTCGTCCTCGAGGGCGCCCAGTGACTTGTGGGCCCACGGGGAATCGGGGACCGGCTCGGTAGTCCCCCTGGCCGGGCGACGCCTGCGACCGCCGCGCCTGGCCCCACCGACCGACGGGGTCCCATCGGCCGCGTCTGCGAGCTCGGCCGCGGCCGCCTCCTGGCGACGAACGTACTCGCTGTAGTTGCCCGGGCTCACCTCGTGCCTGCCCTCGCCGTGCATCACCACCAGACGATCCACCAGACGGTCCAGCAGGTACCGGTCGTGGCTGACCAGGATGACCGTGCCGGCGTACTGCTTCAGCGCCTCCTCGAGCACCTCCTTGGACGGGATGTCCAGATGGTTGGTCGGCTCGTCGAGGATCAGCACGTGCGGGGCGGTCCACACGAGCATGGCCAGCAGGACCCGGCTCTGCTCGCCTCCGGACAGGTCCCCGACCGTCTTGAAGACCTCATCGCCGGTGAACAGGAAACCGCCCAGGAACGATCGCACCTGCTCCTGCGAGCAGTCCGGGCGCAGGGCGTGCACCTCCTCGATCACCGTCCCGTCGAGGTTCAATCCCGCGTGCTCCTGGTCGTAGTACCCGATGGTCAGGTTCTCGAACAGCCGGGCCTCACCGGCGTCGGGCGCGACCTGCCCCAACGCCATCCTCAACAGCGTCGTCTTGCCGGACCCGTTCGGGCCCATGATGCCGACCCGTTGCCCGCGGTAGACCTCCAGGTCGAACCCATCCAGCAGCACGCGCTGGTCGTATCGCTTGCACAAGCCCTGGCAGCGCAGGATCAGGTCGCCGCCGCGATCGGCCCGGTTGAAATCGAGCCGGATCTTCTTGCGTTTGGCCTGGGGCTTTTCGAGGACCTTGCCGTCGCGTTCCATCCGCTCGATGTACCACTGCCGCCCACGGGCCTGTTTGGCCGTCGACTTGTAGGCCTTGACCCGCGCGATGTATGCCCGCTGATGCCGCAGCCATGTCTGCTGCTTCTCGTATTCGCGGACGGCCTGTAGCAGACGGACGCGCTTCGCCTCGGCGTAGTGCGAGTAGGTGCACCCATAGACCGCCACGTCCCGGTCCTCGACCTCGACGATCTTGCTTACCACGCGGTCCAGCAGGTATCGGTCGTGCGAGACGATCATCACGCTGCCGGCGTAGCCCGCGAGCCACTTCTCCAGCCAGCGGGTGGCCTCGATGTCCAGGTGGTTGGTCGGCTCGTCGAGCAGGAGCAGGTCCGTTTCCTGAAGCAGCAGCTTGGCCAGCGCTGCCCGCG
>CAYOGX010000728.1:0-3514 GCA_964403235.1 uncultured Planctomycetales bacterium
GACGCGGTCGCGATCTGACGACGCGGTCACGGTGCCCGCCGGGGCCGACTAGCGGGTTCGGGGCGTCCTCAACGGGCCCGAGAATCCCGTGAACTGACGACAACACACGCATCGGGGCGGGGGATTGCCATTGACCAATCCCTCGAGGATCCGCCGCATGCGGGGGCCCTGGACCATCTGCGCGATGCTCTCCTCGAAGATGTTCCCGATGCAGAGTTCCTCATTGACGTCGAAACAGCACGGCGAGACCGTGCCCTCGGTCGACACGTTCAGGTTGCCCCGCCAGACCTCCAGACACTTGCCGGGGTCTTCGTTCCCGTGGACGTCGTGCACGGCGGAGAACTTGATGTCCTCGGCCAGCCCGTCCCAGTACTCCCACACGCCGTCCATCCTGCCGGCGTTCTCGGGGCCGATCACCATCGACACCTTGACCTGCATCTCGGGTCGCTTGCGGCGAACCAGCTCGCGGACGTTCTCGCGGACCTCGTCCAGGTCGATGCCCCGGGTGGCTCGGGCGCACTCGGAGTCGACGTCGACCGAGATGTTGACCACGTCCATCTTGCTCTCGAGCAGCCTGTCCAGGCGCTCGCCCTTGATGAGCACGCCGTTCGTGAACATCACGACCCGCCGGCCTCGCGACACGATGTAGTCGGTCATCTCCTTCAGCTCGGGGTGGATCATCGGTTCGCCCAGCATCCCCCACTGGATCGTCTCGACAGAGGGCGGCAGTTGATCCATGAGTTGTCGCAGGACCTCCCAGGACATCAGGCGCGGTCGTTTGACCTTGATGATGCCGCTGCCCCAGCAGTATTTGCACTTGAGGTTGCAGCCGAAGTTGGCCTCGGCAATGACGCTCACGGCGTTCCAGATTCGAGGAATGCCCAACGCGTAGTACACGACGTTCATGGCCGACGTGGCGATGGTTCGGGGCTGACGCATCCGTTCGTAGACCCAGTCCCCGTGCGACGCCCCCCTGAACAGGACGCGCGCGCCCAGTCGGTAGCTCTCCTTCACCACACGATCCCAACGACGCTCGATCATGCCGTTTCCATTTTACCTGCTACGAGCTTCTGCCGCCCGGCTCGCAGGGCGCCGGTTGCCACCCCCCCGGACGTCAGGCCGGGCAACACATCAGGCGCCGGCGTCCGAACGCCTCGAACAGGGGCTAGCCGGGTGGCCGAGCGTAGTCTGCCGCCCACTGCCGGCTCGATGGTCGGTTGACGACGCAGTGTAGGCTGCAAGACATGCCGAAGCACTCCATGTATCATATTCTAGCCCCACCAACGCGGTGCGTCACGTCAGGCCGGGAATCTGTTTGGGAAACCGCGATTTGCGACAAGGCTTCGGCCCGACAGGGCCCCGGGTTATCGGAGCACACCCCGACGCGGATCGCCCCGGACTCCGCTGACGTGCTATCGGCTATCCGCGTAGGTCTTCACAGCGTATGCGTCCAATCCGCCCTTCCTCGCGGGCGCAAACGGTATCCGGCGTCCTGAGGGATCCGTCAACGGGTGGGGATACGCGTACTGCCCCGGCAGACTGTCCCACTCGGTGCGATGTATGCAGATGGGCGCCAGCTTGGCTGGCACGTACGCCGACACGTCGTGGCAGGACCCCCCGCAGGGGGATCGGCCCTGCCGCAGGGCAGGAAACCGTGCTACGCAATGCCCGAGGCATTCCGTAACCGACCCCGGTGGACCCGGAGCGACCCAAGCCACACCGATCGGATCTCGATCAGGCCGGCACAGCCGGCCCTACTTGCTTAGTATTTGCGTGATCCAGGGAGCGATGGCGTCGGCGGCGGCGGCGTGACCCAGTTGGTTCCAGTGCGGATCGCTCGGGAGGTCGTGTCGCTGGCCCCGCTGTTCGATCCGTCGACGCAGCGCATCGGTCAGATCGAGGTAGGGGATCTTCAGATCCCGGCACAGGGGCTCGAGTATCTGGCCCATGTCGTACCGGCGCTCCCCGAGGCACCACGGGTCGCGCTGTTCGGGAATGGGCTCAAACGGCTTGTTCTGCCAGCAGGCCGTCAGCTCGGGCTGGCGTCCCTGCCAGACCAGACCGAATCGGCTGCCGCGTCGGCGACACTCCTCGTCGATGGCCGCCAGCAGCTTTCGGATCAATTCCCACGACTTGGCCTGTCGGTCGGCCAGGTCGGCGGCGTCGGCGTCCTCGATGGGCCGGTGCGGGCCGAACTGCTCCCGCGGCATCTCCCCGCCGTGACCGGCGCTGACGAAGTAGTTGATCAGCCCCGCGTGGAACAGGGCGTAGCGCCCGATGGCCGACCTCGTCGCCAGCCGCCGCCACGCTGGTAGCTCGAACGGCTCGATGGGCAGCACTTGCACCCGGCCGTCCTGTGTCAACGTAAAGGCCGGTACGTAGCGGGGGATCTGCGTCAGATACGGCGACGTGTCATACACGTCGTTGACGACGAAAAGCAGCACGACGACGTCCGGGTTGTAGTCCAACACCCGGTTACGGATCAACCGATACTCCTGGGCCGTGCCGAACCCCGAACACCCGAACGCGTACCACTGACACCGCACGCCCTGCTGGGTCATTTGCCGTTCGGCCACGCTGGTGAACCGATCGCGATGAGGCACGCGCAGGGCCTCGACGAACGAATCCCCCACCACCGCGACGCGGACGGTTCCCGACGGCTTGACGAACGTGTAGTCGCGCGTGTCGTTCCAGCCTTGCGCGTTGAAGTGATAGGGGACGCGGACGTTGTGATCGATGTAGACGCCGTCCTGATTGGGCTGGCGGATCGGTCCGACCTCGCGGTCCCAGATGTATCGCGGCACGTCGGTGATGCGTCCTGAGATCCTCAAGCCCAGTTCCAGTGCCCCCAGCGTCAGGACCAGGCTGGCCGCAACCGCCGCCACACGGAACAGGATCCGTCGGGCGGGCGGCAGCGGAGGCCGGACGACCTCTGCCGCAACAGGCACCGCCACCGGCGGCGCCGCCTCCACCGGCACGTAGTAATCCTGCAACGCTGCCACTTGCCAGCCGTGTTGGCGAAGTTGGGCGATCGCCCTGACCCCGGCCCGGGCGCCGGTGATGGTCGTCACCAGCAACCGATTATGCGCGATGGCGGCCGAGCGGAGGCGCCCCTCGTCCGCTTCCGGGCCCTTGCGGGTCGGTGTGTTGATCAGCACGTCGACCGAGCGGTCCTCGATCAGGTTCAGCATGTTGGGTTTGGCCTGCTCCTGGATCTTGCCGATCCGGTCCGCCCGGACGCCCGCCTGGGTCAGGACGGCGTGCGTGCCCGCCGTCGCCAACAGCCTGAACCCCATGTCGGACAGCCGACGCGCAATGGGCACGATCAGCGGCTTGTCCGCGTCGTTCACGCTGACAAAGGCGGTGCCGCGGGTGGGCAGAAAGCCGCCGGCCGCCATCTGCGCCTTGGCAAACGCCGCCCCGAACTCGCGGTCGATGCCCATCACCTCGCCCGTGCTCCGCATCTCCGGGCCGAGGATCACGCCGACGCCGTGGTACTTGCTGAACGGAAACA
>CAYOGX010000729.1:0-3513 GCA_964403235.1 uncultured Planctomycetales bacterium
AACAAGACCAGCATGTACCGTTGGCACATCCTGGACAGCATCCCGTTCGAGAAGCGCTTCTCGATGACGATCGAGAACTACACGAAGCGGTGTGACTACTCGTCGGTGGCGTACTGGTACGACATGAAGCCCGGCGGGGCGACGTTCTTCAAGCCGCTGACGCTGGCCGACCTGTTGCCGTGCAACTTCAGGCCCTCTGGCACGGTCGAGGTAGAGACGCTGGCGTTCCCGACCGGCCAGAAGCGAACGATGGAACAGCTCAGCAAGATCGGCCTGGCCGACGAGGCCAGCGGCACCGGCGCGGTCGAGCTCGCGCTGCCACCCAGCACCGGCAAGCCGGTGCCAGTGCCCCTGGGCCAGCTCAAGCCGGGCGTCTATCGCGTGCACCTGTATCTGCTGGCCAACAAGGAAATGCCGGGGCTGGCCGTCGTTGAGCCAGACAAACACGCGGGCGTCAAGTTCACGCCGGCGAAGCTGCCGCGCAACGTCGCAGCCGGCTCGTCGTCCCAGGTCGCGGGCATGGTGTTCGTCACCGGCAACAAGCCGTTATCGGTGCGCCTTGGGCTGCGGATGGCCGGCAACAAGCCCGCGACTGTTCACCTCGACGCCGTCCGGCTCGAGACCGCGCCGCGCCGGGGCATCGAGGCCGAGTCGGTCAAGTGGACCAGCCCCGACCATCTCGTCTCGTTCAAGACCGACGTCGGCAACACCGCGCTGAGCGGCTGGGGTCAGGTCAAGATGGAGACGCTCAGCGTCGGCGGTCTGGCAGCCATGCCGGTCAAGCTCAAGCCGGGGTCCTACGAGGTCAACGGCCAGTTGGGCTGCGGGCCCGATTTCGGCCAGCTCCGAATCCGCATGGCGTTGGCCAACGGCTACTTCAACACGTACGACGGCTACGCGGCCAAGCCCGGGCTGCGGACGCACGGCTTCGGCCGGTTCGAGGTGGCCAAGGGCAAGACGCTCGAGCGGCTCGAGTTCATGATCTGCGGCAAGCACCCCAAGTCCAAGGACACCCACATGGCCGTCGACTACCTCGAGATCCGCCCGTGCAAGGGCCTGACCGGCTACGAGGGCGAGGACATGCGGGTGATCCAGATCGAGCACGGCGCGCACAGCCCGCAGCGCCTGGGCAACGCCTTCTCGCACGAGACGCAGAAGTTCATCACGTTCGGCAACGACAAGGGCCGGATCAAGCTCGGCTTCGAGCTGCCCAAGGCCGGCACGTACGAGGTCATCATGGCCTTCTGCAAGAGCCACGACTACGCCACGATCGAGGCCACCATTGACGGCAAGCGGATCGGCCCGCGGTTGGACACCTACAGCCCGACGATCGTCCACACCGGCCCGATCAAGTTCGGGCAGCTCGACCTCAAGGCCAGCCCGCACGAGCTCGAGTTCCGCGTCGTCGGCAAGAACGCCAAGTCGTCCGGCTACTACATGGGCTTCGACTATCTCGAGTTACAGCCTGCGAAGTGATGTGGAGTGCGGTGGCTTGACACCGCTCGGTAAGCTCGCGGAGCAAGTCGGTCTGCGGGACCCGTGTGATGTCGCAAAGCGGCGTCAAGCCGCCGCACTCCAAGACGGGGTCAACCCTCTGCGCGCTTGAGGAGTTCGCGGGCCTGGCGGCGGCTGGTGGGGGTCTTGTTGGGGCCGGCGATCATCTCGGCCAGCTCCTCCACGCGGGCCTGGCCCTCGATCAGGTCGACCTCGGTTCGGGTCTGGCCCGAGCGGGTGGTCTTGTTGACCTTCAGGTGGCGCGTGGCATAGGCGGCGATCTGCGGCAGGTGCGTGATGCAAATCACCTGGTGCCGGTCGGCCAGCCGCCGGAGCTTGTCGCCGATGACCGACCCCAGCCGACCGCCGACGTGGGCGTCCACTTCGTCGAAGACCAACACGCTCGCTCGGTCCGACGCGGCCAGCACCGACTTGATCGCCAGCATGACGCGACTCAATTCGCCGGCCGACGCGACCCGACGCAACGGGGCCGACGGCTGACCGGGGTTCGTCTGGACCATCATCTCGACCTGGTCGCAACCGGTCGGGCCCGGGTCGCATTCAGTGACTTCGCTGCCGAAGACGGCCTTGTCCATCCCCAGCTCGGCCAATTGCTCGTGGACGCGTTTGGTGAGCTTCTTGGCGGCCGTGCGTCGCTTCGCGGCGATCTTCTTGGCCAGCCCGTCGAAGCGCTTGCGCGACTCGGCGATCAGCGCGTCGATCCGCGAGGAGTCGTCCTGCTGGCGTTGCAGGTCGGCCGATTCGGTCTCGATCTTCCGGCGGTAGGCCAGCAGCTCGTCGACGCTGCCGCCGTACTTGTCGCACAGCCGTCGCAGCAGCGCCAGCCGGGCGTCGAGGTCGGCCAACTCGGCGGGGTCGAAGTCCAGCGACTCGATGTACCTTCGCAGATCGCCCGCCACGTCGTCGAGCCCGATCGAGGCGGCGCGGCACGGCTCGGCGACCTTGCTTAGCTGCTCGTCGAGCTGGGCCAGGTCGGTCAGGTCGCGGACGATGATCCGCAGCCTGTCGCCCAACCCGTCGTCGTCGGCCACCGCGGCGTGGGCGGCCGAGGCGACCTGGCGGATCTTGTCGATGTTGGCCAATCGACGATGCCGCGCCTCGAGCCCGTCGATCTCGCCGGGCTGGACGGCCGCTTCGTCGATCTCGGTCGCCTGGAACGCGTACAGCTCGAGCCGCTGCCGTCGCAGCTCGGCGTTTTGGGCCAGTCGTTCGCGTTCGGCCAGGCGGTCTTGCCACTCGTGATAGGCGGTCGCGAGCTGCTCGCTGACCTCGTCACAGCCCGCGAAGTCGTCGATCACGCGCAACTGGTTGGCCGGCTTGAGCAGAAACTGATGATCGTGCTGGCCGTGGATGTCGACCAGACGCTCGCCGACCTGCTGTAACATCGCCACGGTGATCGGCTGGCCGTTGAGGGTGCATGTGCTCCGCCCGCCGGCCGAGATGCGACGGGTGATCAGGACCTCCTCTTCGTCGAGGGCGACGTCGGCCAGTTCACCCAGCTCGGTGCGGGTTCGCTTGCCCGGCACGGCGAACACGGCGGAGACGCGACCCTCGCCCGCCCCGGCGCGGAGCATCTGCCCGGCCGGCCGCATCCCCAACAGCAGCTCCAGCGCCCCGATCACCAGGCTCTTGCCCGCGCCGGTCGCGCCCGTGAAGACGGTCAGCGCCCCGTCGAGGCCCACCTGGACGTCCTCGATGATGGCCAGGTTCGAGATGTGCAGCTCACGCAGCATGTGTCGGAACCCGCCATGTCAAGCGGCGGGTAGGGTCAGGAGACCTTGCACCCGGGTTCCATCGGCTCGTCGGTGGTCAAGCTGATCACGCGGCTGCGGTCGTCGCTGGTGGCCGCCAGCAGCATGCCCTCGCTCGTCTCGCCCCGCATGGGCCTTGGCGCGAGGTTGGCCACGATGACGATCGTCTTGCCGACCAGCGACTGCGGATCGGCCAGATAGGGCTTGAGCCCCGCGATGACCTGCCGCTCGCCCAGCGCGCCGACGT
>CAYOGX010000730.1:0-3508 GCA_964403235.1 uncultured Planctomycetales bacterium
CCTGACGCCGGTGACGGCCTTCGCGAGCGTCTCAGCCACGAGCGAGCACGCGTTCCTGCTCGAGAGCGTCGTCGGTGGCGAGAAGATCGCCCAGTACAGCTTCATCGCCGCCAAGCCGTTCCTGACGTTTCAGGCCACACGCGACCACGTCGTCGTCGAGTCGCCGGGGGCTGAGCAGCGAGAAGAACAACAAGCCGACGATCCGCTGGCCGTGCTCGAGGCGCTCCTGGACAGGCACCGGGCCGTCCATCTGCCGGACCTGCCGCGGTTCAGCGGCGGCGCTGTCGGCTATGCCGGCTACGACGTGATCCGTTACTACGAGCGCCTGCCCAACGCGCCGGCGGACGACCGTTCGTTGCCGGATCTGCTGTTCGGTCTGTACGATACGATGGTCATCTTCGACCACGTGAACAAGACGATCAAGGTGGTCGGCCAGGCCCATGTGGACGAGCACGGCGTCGACGGGGCCTATGACGACGCGTGCCGCCGGGTCGACCAGACCGTCCAATCGCTGTCCGAGCCTCGCATCAGTCAGGTCGGTCAGATCGTTACCGAGGGCCAGCCCGCGCTGCCGTTCACCAGCAACTTCGAGCGGGCCGAGTTCGAGCACGCGGTCGAGGCGTGCAAGGAGTACATCCGGGCCGGCGACATCTTCCAGGTCGTCCTGTCGCAGCGGCTGTGCGTCGAGACCGACGCCGATCCGTTCGACGTCTATCGGGCGCTGCGGGTGGTGAACCCCTCGCCATACATGTTCTATCTCAAGAGCCCCGCCTGCACGCTGGTCGGCTCGAGCCCGGAGATCATGTGTCACGTCGAGGACGGGCTCGTGACGAACCGCCCGCTCGCTGGCACGCGTCGACGCGGCCGGACCGAGGACGAAGACAAGGCCCTCGAACAAGAGCTTCTGGCCGATCCCAAGGAGCGGGCCGAGCACATCATGCTCGTGGACCTGGGGCGAAACGACGTCGGCCGCGTCGCGAAGCTCGGCTCGGTCAAGCTGACCGAAGACAAGGTGATGGTGATCGAGCGGTACAGCCACGTGATGCACATCAGCAGCGAGGTCCAGGGGACCTTGGCGCCGGACAAGACCGCCTTCGACGCGTTGCGGGCGGCCCTGCCGGTCGGGACGGTCAGCGGGGCGCCGAAGGTGCGGGCGATGGAGATCATCGACGAGTTCGAGCCGACGCGCCGAGGTCCGTATGCCGGTGCGGTGGGGTATGTCGATTTCACCGGCAACATGGATACGTGCATCGCCCTGCGGACGATGGTCGTGATGGACAATGGTCGCTTTGCCGACGCGTCGGCGAAGCGGTATCGCGTCTACATCCAGGCCGGGGGCGGCATCGTCGCCGACAGCGTCCCTGCCAACGAATACGAGGAGACCATCAACAAGGCCCGCGCCCTGCTCAAGGCCGTCGAGATCGCCGAGGGGGGATTCCAATAGACCCGTGAGCCCGTCGAAAAAAGGTGTCAGGAACCTTTTTTCAGGAACCTTTTTTGCTTGCCTCTTCTGGGAGCTGCAACATGGCCGACAAGATCAAGGTGCTGTTCGATACGGACATCGGGTCGGACATCGATGACGCGGTGTGTCTGGCCTATCTGCTCCGGCAGCCGCGGTGTGAGCTGATGGGCGTTACGACGGTGACCGGTGAGCCGGTGAAGCGCGCGATGCTGGCCAGCGCCGTGTGCCAGGCCGCCGGCCGGGACGATGTCCCCATCCACCCCGGTACGGAAGACCCGTTGATCATGCCCATACGCCAGGCCGTTCCCCAACAGGCCGAGCGCCTGTCGAAGTGGCCGCATCGCAAGGATCTGATGCCCAACTCGGCCATCGAGTTCATGCGCCAGGTCATCCACGCCCATCCGAACGAGATCACGCTGCTGGCCGTGGGCCCGATGACCAACGTCGGGCTGCTGTTCGCGGCGGATCCGAAGATCCCCTCGCTCCTCAAGCAGCTCGTGCTGATGTGTGGCGTGTTCACGACGCAGATACCCCATTCGCCGCATCGCGAGTGGAACGCGTGGGGTGATGCGCACGCCACGGCCATCGTCTACGCCGCGCCCGTTAAGCCGCACCTGTCGGTGGGCCTGGACGTGACGCTACAGTGCCGCATGATGGCTGACGAGGTCCGCAAGCGTTTCAAGGCCCCCCCGCTGAACGTCGTGGTCGACCTGGCCGAGGTCTGGTTCCGCCGCGCGGATCGGATCACGTTCCACGACCCGTTGGCGGCCACGCTGATCTTCGAGCCCGACATCTGCCAATACGCCGAAGGCAAAGTCGATGTCGAGCTGGCCAGCCCGCGCCTGCGCGGCATGACCCATTGGCGGACCAACACGCGCGACAAGCCGCACAAGATCGCCCTCCACGTCGACCCCACCCGGTTCTTCGACCACTACTTCGCCGTGACGGGCTGACGAGCCGGACGATGTGATTGTGCCTGACGCCCGTTCTGCCTGGGACGAGCGCATCGCAGCGGACGTCCGTCAGGGGCGCAGGTCATACGGACACCAGGCCGCCCCGACGTCACGGTTTGTTCACGGTTAGTTTCGCGAGCAGCTTGGCGATCTTGCGGCGCGTGGATCGTATGGTGGACCAGCGTTTGTCGGCGACGATTCGGCCACCGCGGGCGCCGTCGACGCCGGGCAGCGTGCCGTGCTCGACACCGCCGCAGTAGGCGGCGATGGCGGCGGCGTCTTTGGAGAGGATCTGCCGGGCTGCCTTGACGGCCTCGGGTGCACGGCTGGCAGCCTCGGCGGCGTCGGCCGCCTGTCTCAGCGCCGCGAGCATGCTGTAGTCCTCGATCCCGTCCCGGACCGCCTCCCAGCGCTTGCTCGGCACGACGCCATCGCCCTGGTAGATCATCGTGTATTCGCCCTTGTGGTACCACGGCTCGGGCCCGACACAGTAGTTCCAGAACCCGATGCCCGTCAATCCGTGGTGCCACACGAGCCACGCCTGGCCGCGGTAGTAGCCCAGCGGCGATTGGTGCTTGGCGTTGCCCTCGCACTCGTACGTCCAGACGGTCTTGCCCGTCGACTTGATAAACGCGAGCTTGTCGGCCCCGATGCCCATGAGGAACCCGCGCCGGTTGGGACACCAGATGTCGACGTAGGGCGCCATCTTCTTCAGATCGGCCAGGCTCGCGCCACCCACCGGATCCGTGTACATCTGGATCTTGGGATCCGCCTCGCGCGCCACCTTGGCGTAGTTGATGTACGTGTCCACCAGCCCGTCTCGCAGGCCCGGTTCGTCGACGGGATAGAACGCGAAGCCCTCGTACCCGACGCCCATCTCGGCCAGGTGCTTGACCCAGGCACGGATGTGGGCGACGGCGGCCTTGGTCCACGTCGGCGTGAAGGGTTTGGCGGGTCCGGTCAGCGGCCAACCGCCGAACAGGATGATGCCGTGTGGCGCGTGCCGGCGGACGTATGCGTCATGCGCCTTGTAGTCGACCTGGCCGACCAGCTCACCGTTCTTGTCAAACTTCGCCTGCGGGCAATGCATGCC
>CAYOGX010000731.1:0-3507 GCA_964403235.1 uncultured Planctomycetales bacterium
GATCTGCCGATCCACACCGCTCTCCGCGGGCCGGGTGAAATCCGGGCTGTGGAACTGGACCCAAGGCAATCCCGGTTTGAGCGATGGTTCCTCGGCCGACATCGCAACGTGGCCTGCCGACGCGATCACACCGGCCAGAATGCAGATGGCCGGTGCCCTCATGGAAACCGTCATCGGTCGTCCTTTCCGTTCATGGTGACCTCGTCCGACATGACGAGCGGCGCCATTGTCTCGCGGCGCGGCAGAAATGCAATGCGCTCGGGTTCCCGCAGGGTCGGCAATGACTTCGTTGGTATCATCCGTCACCCGCGGTCATCGGGCCGAGCTGCGCGACCTGCTAGCACCGGGGCATGAGCGGGGATGCAACCATCCTGGCGGGGCTGCTATAATCCGTCCATGCACGCCGAACACGGTAAGCCGATCTCGCCCTCGACGGGGCCTTCTGCGGATAGGGGTGACTTCTCGCAACTCCGCAAGACGGGCGAGCGCCGGGGAAGCACTTGGGCCATCGGGTACCCGGTCGGCAAGGCGCGAGACCAGCTCGCCCGCGCGTTGGTGCGGATCGGCGCGACGCCCAACGCGATCACGGTGGCGGGCCTGGTGTTGACGTGCGGCGCGGGCGTGTGCCTTGCGGTGGGGGGCAGTCACACGTTCGGCCGGGTCGAGGGTCTGCGGTCGAGCCTGTGGTGCTTCATTGCGTTCTGGCTGCTGTTCGGGGCCGGCGCGTGCGACATGCTCGACGGGGCGGCGGCCCGCGTGGGCGGCGCGAGCACGCGATTCGGGCAAGTGCTCGACTCGACGCTCGATCGGTTCAGCGACTGCGTGCCGTATCTCGCGCTGATCGTCCACTTCGCCTGGGTCGGCAACGCGACCCTCTGCGCGTTGGCGGGGATCGCGCTGGTTCACGCCTACTCGATCAGCTACATCAAGGCGCGGTCGGACAATCTGATCGATCTGGGAAGGGTGGGCTGGTGGCAACGGCCGGAACGATGCGTCGCGTTTCTGACCGGGACGTTGTTCGGACACATGCCGGCCCTGCTCTGGCAGCAGGCGACGGTGCCGTTCTTCACCGTGGTGTTCAGGCTTCGGCATTCGTCGGCCGTGATCCGCGCCGAGGAACAGGGCGTCGAGCTTCCCGACGGCGGCCCGCTGCCGGGCGTCTGGCGATACCTGGCCCCGTGGCGGCACGCGAGGGGGTCGCTGCCCTACGATTCCATGGTGATCGTCAACATCGCCTGGACGATCGCGGCTCCCTGGATCTGGCCGTTCTTCTATGGGCGGAGCGACCCGCTCCGCGCGCTGATGGATCGGTGCCTCGCGTGATGCGGCGTCTTGCCGTAGGTGACGCTGGGGTCGGTGTAGGAAACGTTCGATGAAGGTACTTGTCACCGGTGGCGCGGGGTATGTCGGCAGCCACTGCGTCAAGCTGCTTTGCGAACAGGGGCACGACGTCACCGTCTACGACAGTCTGGTGGCCGGGCACAGGGGCGCGGTGCATCCGCGGGCGACCTTCATCCAGGGCGGCCTGTCCGATCGCGAATCGTTGCGTCAGACGTTGGCCGACGGGTTCGACGCGGTCATGCACTTCGCCGCGTTTCTGGTGGTGCCCGAGTCCGTGAGCGATCCGCTGAAGTACTACGACAACAACGTGGCCAACACGATCGGGCTGCTCCAGGCGATGCAGGCCGAGGGCCTTCGCAAACTCGTCTTTAGCAGTACGTGCGCCGTGTACGGCGACGTGGCCGAGGTGCCCGTGACCGAGCGGGCGCCGCTGCGGCCGGTCAGTCCCTACGGTCGGACCAAGCTGATGATGGAATGGGCGCTGCAAGATTCCGCGGGGGCGTGGGGATTGGCGTCGGCGTCGCTGCGGTACTTCAACGCCTGCGGCGCGGCGGCCGACGGCAGCATAGGCGAGGACCACAATCCTGAGATCCACCTCATTCCGGTTCTGTTGCAGGTGGCGTTGGGTCAGCGGGACGATGTCAAGGTCTTCGGCACCGACTACGACACGCCGGACGGCACGTGCATCCGCGACTACGTCCACGTGGACGACCTGGCGACCGCACACCTGCTGGCGGTCGAGTCGCTGCCGGATACGGGGACGGCGACGGCCTACAACGTCGGCACCGGCCGGGGCAACACGGTTCGCGAAGTCCTTGAGGCCGCCCGCCGCGTCACGGGCCATCCGATCCCGGCCGAGGAGGTCGGCCGCCGTTCCGGTGATCCGGCAGCCCTGTATGCCGACCCCACGCACGTCCGTTCCGCCCTCGGCTGGCAACCCCAATACACCGACATCGAGTCGATCATCGAGACCGCCTGGCGGTGGCATCGCTCGCACCCGAACGGATACGACGATCGCACGTAGGGATCCAGGGGCGACGGCTCCCCTGCGGTCGCGGCGCCGATCGGTCATCTTGTGATGCGGCTTGGTCCGCCTCTGCGGTTGTGTTAAGCTGGTGAATCGAAGCGTTGTGCCGATCGACACGGGGTCACCCCACCTGGGGAGGACGTTGGATGCGCGAGATCGCCTACCAGAAATGCATCAATCCCGCATGCGGTGCGACCTATGCCATTGACGAGGTCCTGTTCGGATGCAATCAGTGCGGCAACCTGCTGGACGTCTTGTACGAGTGGGACCGCACGCCGATGCCGCGGGAGATGACGTTCTTCGAGACCCGCTGGAACACCCGTGAGAGCGTAACGGATTTCTCGGGCGTCTGGCGGTTCCGCGAGCTGCTGCCCTTCGCCCGCGAGCGCGACATCGTCACCATCGGCGAGGGGCGGACCAATCTGCAAAGGGCCGACCTGATGGCGGCCGAGATCGGCATGAGACCGGGCCACCTGTCCTTGCAGTATGAGGGGCTCAACCCGTCGGGCAGTTTCAAGGACAACGGCATGACGGCGGCCTTTACCTTGGCGCGGATGCTGGGCCGCAAGCGCGTCGCCTGCGCGTCGACCGGGAACACCAGTGCGTCGCTGGCGATGTTCGCCTCGCTGTCCGGCACCCACGGCGGCCAGACCAAGCAGGGCATCGTCTTCATCGGCAGCGGCAAGATTGCCTACGGCAAGCTGTCGCAGGCGCTCGACTACGGCGCGCTGACGTTGCAGATCGAGGGCGATTTCGACGCGTGTCTGCGGCGCGTTCGCGAGGCCTCCGACCAGTTGGGCCTGTACCTGATGAACTCGGTGAACCCGTTTCGGCTCGAGGGCCAGAAGACGATCATGTACCGCATCCTCGAGGCCCGCGATTGGCAACCGCCTGACTGGATCGTTGTGCCGGGGGGCAACCTGGGCAACTCGAGCGCGTTCGGCAAGGCGTGGGCGGAGCTGTTCGAGCTGGGCCTGGTCGAGAAGATCCCGCGGCTGGCCGTCATCGTCGCCAACGGCGCGAACACCCTGTACGAGCTGTACGAGAACCAGGGCGTGCGGTGGAACGGGGGCCACGTCGACCACGAGAAGATCGGGCAGCTCTACGACCGGATGGATCGTGACGGCTACAAGCCGCAC
>CAYOGX010000732.1:0-3506 GCA_964403235.1 uncultured Planctomycetales bacterium
GGCGGTCCGCGCCGTCGGACTGCTCGCACACCATCGACCAATGGCGGAACGGGTCAGGGAGGACCAAACCATGCCCATACGACCGAGGCACGCCGGGGCGGTCGCGCTCACGTTATCTGGATTTGCATTGACGGGCTACCTCGTTGGCTGCGGTGCCACAGGCCAGACGACCTGGTTAGGCAAGAAGGACGAGCCGGACCGCTTGGCCGAAGAGGTCGTGCTCGAGGAGGACCCCCGGACCGAATCCGCCGCCGTTCGCGACACGATCCACACGGTGGCCTGGCTGGAGGGGCTTCGGCGGATGGCCGTCGGCGGACATGGGTTGGTGGTCGGGTTGGGCAAGAACGGCACGAAGCAGTGCCCTCGCCCGGTCCGCGAGCAGATGCTCCAGGACATGCGGCGGCGGTACCGTCTGGGCTACGAAGCCAAGGCCCTCAAGCATCTCACGCCCGAGAACCTCCTCGATAGCGAAGGGACGGCCGTGGTGCTGGTCTACGGGGAGATACCGGCCGCTGCCCACAAGGGAACCCAATTCGATCTGACGGTTCGCGCGCTGGAGGGCACCGACGTCCGTTCCCTCGAGGGCGGGTGGCTATTGCCCTGCAACCTGATGCTGTGGTCCGACGGCCAACCCGTCGAGGGACGCGTGTTGGCCGAGGGAGCCGGCCAAGTCTTCATCAATCCGTTCGGCCTGAAGCAAGACGCGCCGACCAAGACCAACCCGCGGGTGGGTCGTGTCATCGGGGGCGGCAGCACGACGAAGGCTCGTCGGGTCCGGCTGGTGCTGACCGAATCGTCGTCGGCCATCGCCAGCAGGCTGATGTACCTGATCAACAACCGCTTCGGTGCCGATCCGCACAAGACGGCAGACGCGGTGAGCCCGCACGTCGTGGACCTCCGCATCCCGAAGGCCTGGCGGGGATCCGAGCCGCATTTCCTCAAGCTGCTCATGCACCTGTATGTGCCCGCAGCGCCCTCGTTCGGCGATCTGCGCCTGCGGGAGCTCGGCGCCGAGGCGTTGGAGCCCAAGGCAGCGCTCGATGACATCTCCCTGGCGTGGGAAGGGATGGCCAAGGTCGCCCTGGCGTCGATTCAGAAGCTCTACACCCACAAGGACCAGGGCGTGAGCTACTACGCGGCGCGGGCCGGCTTACGGATTGAGGACAATCTGGCCCTGGACGTGATCGCCCGGCACGCGAACGACCCCCAGAGCCGGTTTCGCGAGTTGGCCGTAGAGGAACTAGGACGGGCCAAGAACCTGTCGCGTGCGGTTCAGGTGCTTCGGCCGCTGCTGGACGCGGACGACCATCGGGTCCGTTGGCTGGCTTACGAATGCCTTCGTCGGCACGAGGACCCCGTCATCCAGTCAACCAAGATCGGCAAGCGGGGCGAGTTCGTGCTCGATTTGGTCCCCTGCCGCAGCCGACACCTGATCACCGCTCGACGGTCGGGCGAGCAGCGGCTCACACTTTTCGGCGCCACCATGCGATGCCAGACACCGGTGTTCTATTGGCACCGAAACGAGACGGTCATCATCACAGCCGATCTGGGCGCGACGCACTTGAGGCTCGTCCGCCGGGCACCGACGACGGGCCGGCGAAGCGAACCGATCACCTGCCCCACCAGCGTGGCCGGGCTGATCGGCATGCTGGGTCGCGACCCCGTCAAGGACGACGAGGGGCACTATCAAGGCCTGGGCCTGACCTACTCGCAGGTCGTCGAGGTCCTGCACGATCTGTGCGCGGACAAGACGATCGACGCCACGTTCGTCTTGCAGGGGCCCGAACCGGCCGAGGTCGCCGCGCCGCCGAGCGACGCTGGCCGGCCGGAATCCGAGCTGTAGCAGCACCCACAGACGACGACCGCCGCCTCGGAGCGGGCCGGCCACCGACCGCACCGTGACGGTCGCGGCTCCGATCGACCACCATGCGCCGCCAAGCAGATCCTACAAATCCAGTGGCAGCTCGGCACCGCCCTGCAGACTCGATTGCCAGGCCGCTTCGATGAAGGCCATGATCTCAATCGTCTCTTCCAGGGGCACGGGCGCAGGACCGCCCCCAAAGAACGGGATGATCTGGTTGAGCAGTTGGGCGTAAATGGGCACGTCGGTGCTGTAGGCGAACTGGCAGAACTTGTTTTCGGCCACGACGGTCGCGCCGAAATTGGTGGTGCCGTCGCGGACGCCCCGCATCGTGCCGATCCGGCCGTCGGACCACCTGCCGACGGCCAGGTCCGCGCCGGGCGTGCTGATGCACTTGACCGTCTTGCACCCCGGGCCCATCAACGCATATAGGATCTCCACGCCGTGCACGCCGTACCAGTAAAAGCCGGGATTGGTCGGCTCGAGCGAGGCGTTGCTCACCGCGTCGCAACTGATGACGGCGCCCTTCTCGGTGTCGTTCGCGCAGGCCTGCGTGTTGACGTCGAACCGCAGCGAGGACGAGCTGAAACACGGCACGCCGATCTCGCCGGCCAGCCGAGCGATCTCCTTGGCGTCCGCCAGGCTGGCCGTAAACGGCTTGTCCACGAAGACCGGCTTGCGAGCCGCCAGCACCGGACGAATCTCCGGCAGGTGCCGTCGGCCGTCGTTGCTCTCCAGCAGCACCGCGTCGCACCCGGCCGTCAACGCCTCGATCGAGTCGACCATCGCCACCCCCCACTGCTCGCTCAGTTCGGCCTTGTAGGCCTCCACGCGGCTGGCGCTGGTTTCGATGTCGGGACTGAACGACGGATAGCACGCCACCACCCTGCCGCCCGCCACGTGGTGCGGGTCGTCCCGGTCGTGCAGCAGTTTGGTGAAGGCGATGCAGTGCGACGTGTCGCACCCGATCATGCCGATTCGGAGTTGGTCGTTCATGGTCATCACCGACAACAATCGCTCCTACACGGTCGCGGCTCGGATTGGGGTCCGTCCGACCTGTTCTGTCGCCCTATAGGTTCTCGCGTACGACGGGGTTGGTCAGTCGACCGATGCCGTCGATCTCGATGCGGACCTCGTCGCCCTCCTTGAGGAAAACGGGTGGCTTGCGGGCGAACCCGACGCCCGACGGCGTGCCCGTCATGATGACCGTGCCCGGCAAGAGCGTGAACTGGTGCGACAGATAACTGACCAACTCGCGGCAACTGAAGATCATGTCGTTGGTGTTCGATTCCTGCATGACCTCGCCGTTCAGGACCGTCCGGACCGGGCAGTTGTCGCCGTCCAGTTCGTCGGGGGTGACGATGACCGGACCCAGCGGGCAGAAGGTGTCGAAGCTCTTGCCCCGCGCCCACTGCGCGTCGAGCTTGAGCTGGCAGTCCCGCGCTGACACGTCATTGCCGCATGTGTAGCCCAACACGTGATCAACCGCGTCGTCCACCGAGACGTTCCGCGCCTCGGTGCCGATGACGATGGCCAGCTCGCACTCGTAGTCGACCTGGTCGGGGGCCGAGGCCGGCAGGATGATCGGCGCCCTGGCACCCGTCACGGAGGTGGTCGCCTTGATGAAAATCACCGGCGCCGAGGG
>CAYOGX010000733.1:0-2571 GCA_964403235.1 uncultured Planctomycetales bacterium
CTGGCTGATCCAGCGGGTGGTCGGGTACGGGAGCCGGGCCGTGCCTTCGGGCCGTAGCCGGTTCTCTGTCAAACGCATCGGGACGCTCGTGAGCTTCACCGGCAGCATCGTCAAGCTGTTCGTGTGGATCTTTGGCGCGATCGCGGTACTCAACGAGTTCGGCATCAACCCGGCCACGAGCAGCGGGGCGATCGGGTTGATCGGGCTGATCATGGCTGGGATGTTTCGCGAGATCGTGGTCGACTTCGTCAAGGGCTTGGACATCATCGCAGGGGGCCATTACAACGTCGGCGATTTCGTGGAGGTGGATGGCAAGCTCGGCCATGTGGTCGATTTCAACGTCAAGCACACGCAGATTCGCACGATTTCCGGACAAGTGTTGAACGTCCCCAACAGCCGCTGCATCCCCTCGCGGCGGTTCCCCGACGGGTACGTCAACAACTACGTGGACATCGTACTGAAGTCGTCGGCGGACGAGCGGCGCGCCAGGGCCGTGATCGATCCGTTGTGTGCAGGGCTGAACCATCGCATCGAGGCCATACGCGACACGCCCGCCTTGGCTCTTTGCTTCGACGACCCGAAGGGCGGCGTCATCATGCGATACCGCGTCCGCGTCCTGCCGGGATGCGGTTGGGTGTTGACGGACTACTTCCTCCCGGCGGTCAAGGAGGGCCTCGCCGAGGCGGGGATCGAGCTGGCGGGTGAGCCGACCTTCTTCTTCATCAACCGGCTCGACACCTTCCGAAAGCTGTTCAGCCGTCAGCTCAGCGAGGAGGAGATCGTTCGGCAGCTCGACGAAGACGAGAAGCTCCGCCGGTTCCGCCAGGACCGCCTCGGCCCGACGACGGACGAGGCCGCGGCGCGCCTGGTCAGTCCCGACACCGACGACGGCGGTCCACGCCCCAACGATCGCGCTTGATCCTCGACGCCAGCGTGCTTCCAAGAATGAATGACGTCCCGGGGGCTTCTTGGTGGTCGCTTTGGGGCTAGGCTGGCTGAGGACGCAGGTCGACCGCCGGTATGGGCCTGCCGACGCAGCGGACGATGACCGCCAGCACGCCCGCGCCGATCGCCAGGCAAACGAATGCGTTCAGGCCCGCCCATCCGCTGAGAAGGCAGCCCGCCAGGAGGGCGACGGCCGCTGCGCACAGGGCGTAGGGCAGTTGCGTCCAGACATGGTCCTCGATCGAGCATTGGGTGGCGGCGGACGACAGGACCGTTGTGTCGCTGATGGGCGAGCAGTGGTCGCCGAAGACCGCGCCGGCCATCACGCCGGCGACGCTGGCCAGCAGAGCCGAGCGGGCCTGATCCGCCGGCAGGCCGCCCGCCAAATCGGCCGCAACCGTCACGGTCACGGGCATGAGGATGCCCATCGTGCCCCAGGACGTGCCCGTGGCGAACGCGACGCCCGCGGCGGCCAGGAAGACCAAGGCCGGCAGCATCCCCGTGTCGACGCCGGCCTCGCGGAGCTGTATCGTCGCGACCTGGGCCAGGTGCAACGCACGCATCGCGTCGGAGAACGCCCACGCCAACGACAGGATCACCACGGCCAGGAGCATCCGGTTAAGACCGGCGGTGACGGCGTCCATGGCCTGGGCCAGGGTCAGTCTTCGCCAGGCCAGCGAGATCCCGATCGCCACGACCAGGGTGATCAGGCTGGCGTACATCATCGTCCGCGATGACTGGGCGTGCGACAGGACCGCGTGAACGGAGACGGGCTCGTGTTCGGGCAGGTGGGCCCACCCGGTCACGCCGAGCATGGTGAGCGTCGCGGTCAGGAGGACGAGGATCGGGCCGACGGCAAACCAACAAGAAGTCCGGCCCGGTCTGGGGCCGTCGGGTCGGACCGCCGCGCTGCGATCGTCGTGCTCGAGCGGTTCGATGGGCTCGCCGGCGGCCGCTCGGCGCTCCGCGGTATGCATGGGGCCGAAGTCGCGCCCCAGCAGCGCGACGATCAGCACCATCGCGATGGCGAACAATGAATAGAATCGAAACGGCAGGCTGCCGACGAAGATCTCGAACGCCCCTAATTCGTTGAGCCACGAGGACGGGTCGTTGGCCGCGACGGTCGCCAGGCCGTCCTGAATGTAGCCCACCTGAACGCCCACCCATGTGCCGACCAGCGCGATCGACGCGACGGGCGCTGCCGTCGAGTCGACGATGTAGGCGAGCTTGGCGCGGCTGATCCGCAGCCGATCGCACACGGGCCTCATGGTCGGACCGACGATGAGCATATTCGGGTAGTCGCCGAAGAAGACCGCCACGCCCGCCGCCCAACCGACGGCCTGACCCCGCCGGCGGTTCGACGCCCACCGGCTCAACAGATCGACCATCGCACCCGTCCCGCCGTTGGCGGATATCACCTCGACCACCGCGCCGATCAGCAGCGTGAAGACGATAATCATCAGGTGATCGACGTCTTGCAGTGTGCCGATCAGATGCGTCTCGACGGCCACGATCAGTCCGGTGATCGGGTTGTACGCGAATTGACCGGGCGCCACGAAGTCAGACCAGGGCAGGTGCATCATGGCGGCCGCGAAGATGCCTACCGCCAACGCCGGCAGGACCTGC
>CAYOGX010000733.1:2581-3506 GCA_964403235.1 uncultured Planctomycetales bacterium
AGCACGATCGCCAGCCCGATCGCAAGGATGGCCGGCGCGATCACCCACAGTCCGTAAACCTGGTCGGGAGACGGACGAGGTCCGACGGCCGATGGCATATCGACCGCGGCCCAGTTGGCCGTGGCAGCAGCGAAAACGAGAGTGACGATGGCCGCCCCGACCAGACACCGCGGACTCCGGGGGCGAACGCGTCCGGGTCCTTGTTGGCCGGTATGTCGGTCTTCTTGCGGCACCGGTTGTCTTCTGCCTTGCAGGTCTAACGCCATTTTCGGGCCGGGGGCTCCCCGCAGAAATGGGTGCCATGGGCAGGGCCCGATCCGTGAGGATCGGGTTTTGCCCGTGTTCGGTCGATTCTGCGAATACGCACGGGCAAACTTCGGGGGTCGCTGACAACGACCATCGAAGCCTGCCCGTGCCACCCAATTCACCGACGCGAAACTCACTGACCGAAAACGGCCCTAGCGCTCCTTGCTTGCACCCAAGAACGCTGTCACGGTCGAGCCGATGGCCTTTGACTCACTCGCGACGACGGTCAAGTGACGCGGCGCGTCGGAGAGTCGGTATACCTCCCTGGCGAAGGATAGCTCCTGTTGTACCTTCTCGGTCGACAAGGGCCGGCGGGCGTAGCCTACGGCGTTGGCCACGAGCATCGGCGTCGGCGCGGCTAGCGCGATGGCCTGTGCCACGTCGATGACCTCGAGCAGGCGCGGCACGGCCAGCCAAATCGGCTGCGGTTGGGCGTCCTCGAGGAAATACCGATAGCTCGCCAGTGCACCGTCCGCGACGACGCGCTCGAACGGTGCGCCAAGGGCGGCCGCGAACACACCCAGCAGTCCGCCCGTGCCCTGGCCGAGACATCCAATTCGCTTGGCGTCGACGTCCTGACGGCTCGCCAGGTAGCGTGCCGTCTGGATCACATCCCAGA
>CAYOGX010000734.1:0-3505 GCA_964403235.1 uncultured Planctomycetales bacterium
CGCTTCTGTCTCTGAACGAAGCGGCTCAGTCGAGTGGTTTCCTGGAGTTGCCCGAGGTCTCTGAGGCTCTGGCGGCAGACCGGGCGCTGCTGGATAAGCTGCGGTCCGAGTACGACCGCGTCCTGAGGGTCATGCCCAGGCTGACAAAGGTGACCCGCGCCAGAATTTGGATCGGCTACGAGGTGACCGACGCCGAGACCGGCGATCTGATCGCAACCGGGCACAGCCTCCACACCGTCCTGAACAGCAAGGGCAAGGTGGTGCGCCTCCCCAAGGATCTCATGGATTACGCCACGGCCCACCTGCCCGATAGAGAGCAAGAGCGCTGACGGCCCGCTGCGGTCGCCACGCGGACGATCCGGCCAACGTCGTATGAGTTCGTAGCCTCCAGGCGCGCGGAATGGTGTTGGCACGGGCAACTTCCCATCCTCGCGGACGGGAGCTTCCCCATGGCACCCGTTGGGGCCTGGGCGAAACTCACTGGCCGAAAGCGGCGCTAGATCCTCGGCGGCATGCCCAACGCGCGTGCCGCCACCGAGACCTGCCCGATGTGAAACGCCTCGTGTATCGCGGCCAATTGAAAGATCGAGCCGTAGGTCGGCAGGAACTTCGGTGCCTCGTCGGGCGTTGGCGTGTCGAAGTCCTCGTCGCTCAATCCATCGAGCACGCCAAGAAGCACCTCCCGCCGCTCGCGCATGTAGGCCAGCACTTCCTCCACGGGCGGATACTTGGCCGGATCGCCGATGGGCATCGAGCCCAGGCCGAACGTCTCGGGGTACCCGGCCTTCTCGTCGCCCTTTTCCGGCGCCAACAGTGAGATCATGAAGTTCTCTATGACCCCGATGTGGCCGGCGAACCACAGCGCGTGGTTGGCCTTGGGGTGCACCTGGTACGTCCACTGCTCGGGCGTCTTGAACCCCGCCAGCAACGCCTCGCTGAACTCCCGTCCACCCGTCAACGCGCTCTGGAATCGCCTCTTCAACCTCATGGTCTGACCCCTTTGTCAATATCGGCAGGGCCCGCCCGCAACACTGGCGGGCACGCCGCCAGTGGGACACGATCTCGGCGGGCAGCCGTGTCTAGAGCTCCTCGAGTTCCTTGGTCTTGGTCTCAAGCAGCTTGTCGATCTCGCCTTCGTACTTGTCGGTGAGTTCCTGAACGTTGTCGCGGCACCGGTCGGCGTCGTCCTCGCTGAGGTCGCCCTTCTTCTTTTCCGCGTCGATCTGCTTGTTGGCGTCTCGCCGGGCGTTTCGGACGCCGACGCGTTGGCCCTCAGCCATCTTGCCGATCTGCTGGACGAGCTGCTCTCTGCGCTCTCCCGACAGGGCCGGCACGGGCAGACGGATGATCCGCCCGTCGTTGACGGGCGTGATACCGATGTTGCTGGCCTCGATGGCGCGTTCGATATCCTTCAACGTGCTCGGATCGAACGGTTTGATCACGATCAGCGACGGCTCCGGCGTCGACAGGGTCGCCAGCTCGCGCAGGTCCATGGTCGAGCCGTAGCTGGCGACCTGGACCTTGAGATGATCGACCAGCCCGACGTTGGCCCGCCCGGTACGGACCGTCCGCAGCTCGGTGCGGAAGAACTCGACGGACCGCTCCATCTTCTCCTCGCACTCGAATTCGATCTCGTCCATTGGCATGGTCGCGCCACCTCGGCCACCGACACGCTCGGGGGCATTTTAGGGATCACGGCGCCGCGCCACAAGCCCGCTATCGACGGGGCTCGCCCGCGTCTCTACGCCTCCTTGGCCTTCTTTTCGAGGCGGTCCAACTGGCTGCGAAGGACCTCCGCTTGGGGCGAGTCAGGATAGGTTTGGATCACCTGCCGGGCCAGGTCGACGGCCTCGGCGAAGCGGTGCCCTTTGATGAGGCCCTTGATGCGGCTCTCGAGCTCCTGCCGTTCCTGGATCTCGGCGTTGGCCTCGAGCGTCTCGAGGGTGGCGCCAACGGTTTCGGCCTCGGGCGAATCCGGGTACCGGTCGATCAACAACCGGGCAGCGTCCAGGGCCTCTTTCCACTGACGACGGGAGCTCTGCTTCTCGACGTCGGCATACATGCGCCGCCGTTGCTGTTGCTCGAAGGTCTCTCGTTCGCGAGTGACGAGCTTGGGCAGTCCACGTGCCTGCGGGTTGTCGGGATGCTTGGCGACCAACTCGCCCGCGACCTGCTCGGCCCGCTCCCAGGCCGATATGCTCATCAGGTCCTTCACCTTGCGATGCGCCAGGGCCAGATCGTCGGCCTCGGCCGCCGCGCTGGCCTGTTCGATCAAACCGGCCAGTTCGTTCGTTCGGGCATCCGAACCGAAACGGCTGACCATCTCCTGACAGACCTCGCGCGCCAGATGGTAATTGCCCTGGCCGATCAGTTCCTCGATGCGATGCGCGGATTCCTGTCGCTCCGCGTCTCGAAGACGCTTCAGCTTGCTCTCCTTCTGCTCATCCACCAGGAGGGTGTTGTCGCTGATCTCGCGGATCAGGCGGAGCATCTCTACCATCATCTCCGAATCGGCGCGGCTCCAGGCGGCGGTCGGGTCGTCGGACGGCCCCCGGCCTTCGGTGCCGCCGGCCTTGTCTTGATCCTCGATCCGCCGCATGGCCAGGTTCAGCCGGTGGGCGTACCGGATGGCCGCGGCCAGACCCACCATGATGGCGGCCGCACTCAGCCCGCCCATCACCAACGCCAAACTCATCACCATCACCGATGACCCTCGTCGGGGGCGGGCGTAGTCGGTGAAGTACTCGTAGCACATCCACCCCACCCCCACGACCACCGACAAGACCACGAACACCGCCAACACCAACAGAGGGATGGTCAGCCGGCGCGGGTCGGTACGGCTCGGTGTCGATTCACCGTCCGGCATGCGAGCCCGTCCTTCGCACGATCCCAATTCGGACCGTGCACGCCGCAATGGATACCGTCCGTGCTTCCGATTCCCCACTCTATGGTAATCAACTGGCCGCCCAACTCCAAGGCGCCAGCCGTATCTCCCAGGAGCGACCGCGCCAACCGATGTGGCCCGATAACCGCACGAACCGCAGAGCGGGTGTCCGGCGGTTCCGCCGGTCGACCTGATCCGATAGGCCGTGGGCATCCAGCGCCACTGAGCCACGGAGGCCCGCGTGGGCCCCAACGTCCCGCTCGCGAGACTCGTGGGAGTCGAATGGCCCGGCCATTGCGTGGTTTCTGGGTTCACCTTCGGACCAAGGTGGGGGCAGAGGCCCGAGCGCCGCGAATGGGGCGGGCCAGAAGCGTGGCTTGAGTTTCAGGACGTTAGAGTCCGAACTGGTTGGACCCCCATTGCCGAATCTCTGGTCGCTGGTCAAGGAAACAGACTGCGTTGTCTCCCTCCAACGGTGTTCACATCTCGCCTCCCCTGAGACCCTTGCTGCTCGGACCGACGTTTCGGGAGGTGCGCGCATATCTACTTCTGTTGGACAGCGCTTGACGTACCTGGTGCGCTCCCCTATAGTGGAATGGGGTTTTTCGGTCTCATTGCGCA
>CAYOGX010000735.1:0-3498 GCA_964403235.1 uncultured Planctomycetales bacterium
TTTCGTCTTCCGCATCCTGGCGGATCTGGCCGAGGACATCGGGCGCGTGGACCAGAAGATATACCTGTACGGCCATTCAGCGGGCGGGCAATATGCGCATCGGTTTCTGGTGACGCATCCGACGAGGGTCCGGGCCGCCGCCATTAGCGCCCCGGGCAACTACGCCTATCCTGACGACATGATCGGTTGGCCCTATGGCCGCAAGAACAGTCCCAATCCGAACGGTTTCATCGAGGCCTCGCTGCTGCCGGCGACCGTCGTCATCGGATCGAAGGACGTGATCCCCAAGAACATGGGCGGCCTGTTTCAGAAGGGAAAGAACCGCGTCGAGCGGGCGCACCACTGGGTCGACGGGATGCGCGAGCTGGCGAAGGCCAACCGGAAGAAGCCGAAGATTGCGTTGGACATCGTCGACGGCGTCGGGCATAACAGTCGAAGGCTGACCCCCAGGTGCGCGGAGCTCCTGTTTGCCGACCGAAAGCGCAGGAGGTGATCCGAGCACCGATCCTGTGGGCCAGACATGGAACGACGGTCATGTCAACCGACCCCATTGCCCCGCCCTCCGCCCACGACGTGATCCGTCTGATCGACTGGGCCCTGCGCGAGGACGGCGACGGCTGTGACGTGACCAGCGAGCTTCTCGTCGCAGGCGACGAGCCAGGCAGCTACGCGCTGGTGGCCCGACAGGCCGGCGTGTTCGCGGGGCTGACCGTGTTGCACGCCTTCGCCCAGCAATTCGCCGATCAACACCTGGCCGCGCGACCCAACGTCGCGGATGGCCAGGCCATCGCGCCTGGCCAGGTCCTGGCGACGCTGACCGGCCCGTGTCGGACCGTACTGCAGATCGAACGTCCACTGCTCAACTTC
Organism: uncultured Planctomycetales bacterium; assembly: GCA_964403235.1. GTDB lineage: Bacteria > Planctomycetota > Phycisphaerae > UBA1845 > JAFGLZ01 > JAFGLZ01. The sequence goes on from CAYOGX010000735.1 coordinate 868, forward strand.
CTGCAGCGACTATGCGGCGTGGCCACGCTGACACGTCGCTACGTCGAGGCGGTCGCAGGCACGCCCGCGCGGATCCTGGACACCCGCAAGACGATCCCCGGCTGGCGGCAGCTCGACAAGTACGCCGTCCGTTGCGGAGGGGGGATGAACCATCGGTTCGGGCTGCACGACGCCGTGCTGGTCAAGGACAATCACCTGGCCGGCGTGCCGATCGGTGAGCTTCGCGAGCTCGTCGCCGACCTGGTCGTCCGCGCCCGACGGCGCAAGCCGGCCCCCGACTTCGTCGAGGTGGAGGTCGATTCGATCGATCAGCTCCGCGAGGTCCTGGCGGCGGGCGGCGTCGATCGGGTCCTGCTGGACAACTTCAGCCTCGAGCAGATGCGCGAGGCGGTCGCGATGCGGGATGCCTCGCCGGGCGACCCGGTCAAGCAGGAGGCCAGCGGCCGGATCGAGCTGGAGACCGTCCGCGCCGTGGCCGAAACGGGCGTCGACTTCATCTCCGTCGGGGCACTGACGCATTCGGTCGCATCGCTGGACCTGGCGATCGAGGTCAAGCCGGCCTAGGAGAACGGGCTGTGCGGATCTATGTGCTATGCGATCTGGAGGGAGTTTCCGGTGTCGTGAGCTTCGACACCGACACCCGTCCGGGCAAGCCGAACTACCAACGATCGCTCCGGTTGGCGGGTGCGGAACTCAGCGCCATGATCCGGGGTCTGCGGCGCGGCGGGGCCAGCGACGTCATCGTACTGGACGGGCACGGGCCCGGCGGGTTGGACGTCGAAACCATCACCGAGCCGGCCGAGATCCGGTTGGGTCGGCCCATCATTCCGCCGTTCGGCCTGCAAGGCGATGACTACGACGCCGTCGTGCTCTTCGCCCACCACAGCATGGCCGGCACGGTCGGAGGGAATCTCTGTCATAGCTGGTCGAGCGCCGGGATCGTCGAGTGCCGACTGAACGACCAACCCATCGGCGAGATCGGCTGGTACTGCTACCTGCCGGGCTACTTCGGCAAGCCCGTGATCCTGATCACCGGCGACGACAAGGCCTGCGCCGAGGGCCGGCGCTATGTCCCCAACATGGTCACCGCGTGTGTCAAGACCGGCATCAACGCGTCGGCCGCCGTCTGCAAGTCGCCGCCAGAGGCACGCGCCATCATCGAAGCCGCGTCCGAAGACGCCGTCCAGCGGGCCTCGTCGGTCGAGCCGGTCTGTCCGGCCGGTCCCTACCGCGCCACGCGGATGTACCTCGACCCGACGCCGGCCGAGGCGTTCTGCACGACCCATCCGCAGGCCGAACGCGCGGACGCCAGGACCATCGCCGTCACAAGCGACGACTTCTTGGAACTCACGCGCGCTTTTCTGTGACGAGATCCTCGACCGCGCGATCCAGGTGGGGGACCAACGTCTTGAATGCGAACCTGGCCACTGCCCGGACGCCGCGGTCGGGATCGGCACCCCATAGACCACCCCGCGCGACGCGCCCGGCCAGTGCTGCCAGCCCATCGGCCAGTTCGTCCGCGCCGCCTTCGTAGAAGAACCCACCCGATCGGACCGTCTCGTCCGGGCCGAGAATCTCCGGATACGCGAGCCGCTTGGGTAGGAGTGGATAGGCGCCAGCGGCGATGGCCTCGACCACGCTGATGCCGAAGAACTCGTGTCTGGCCGTCGAGACGATCACGTCGGCCTCGACCAATGCAGATTCGTATTCGGCGCGGGTCTCCTGATAGCCCCAACGATCGATGTGGTCGCCAAGCGTCCGCCGAGCCCGATCGAAGATCGGCGGCGACTCGCGGAACCGCTCGCCGATCACGCTGACGCGGAAATCCACGCCGCGAGACGCAAGCAGTCCCAGAGCCTCGAAGAACGTGTCGGGGTCCTTGTCGTGCTCCCATCGCGCGGCCCATAGCAGCCGGATCGGGCCGGCAGGCCTGGGGCCGCGGGCGGGAAACTCGCCGACGCCCGGCGGTTGGACGCTGGATTTCGCTCGGATGCCGTCGACCGCGTCGAACGGCTGATGATCGGGCATCCGCTTGAGGAATCCGGGCAGCGCGTCCAAAAAGGAATCGCGGTGATAGGCCGAGTTGAACCAGACCCGCGTCGCCGCCAGTGCGGTCGTCAAGTTCGTCAGCACGAAGTGATAGTCGCGCTCGGATTCGTGGCGGACTGGATACGTCAGTTGGCTCTCGTGGAAGTAGGCGACCGAAGGCAACGCTCGGACCGACGCCGGCGCCAGACCGAGAAACTCGGCCAGGTTCAGCATGTCCGAGCAGAACAGCAGGTCCCACGACTCGCCCGCGGCGGCGCGCTGGCGGACCTGGCCGGCCATCGTGATGGCGGCGTGGCGCATCCGCCATTTCCACTTGTACGGGGGCAGCTCGAGAACCGTCCACGCGTGGCCGCTGCGCGCAGCCCACCCGTCCAGAAATGCCCGGTGACTGCCGCCGTAGTAAGGCTCGAGGGCTAGGATCTTCATCGCACAGACCCAACGGTTTGTGTAGGACCGACCTTGTTCGCCCGATCCGCGCAGTTATACTGACCCTCCATGCGGTGCGGTGTCAACATTGTGAAGTGCGTTTGGAGCACCAAGCCATGACCGAACAGCCTGACCTTGCGGTACCGTCTCAGGAGG
>CAYOGX010000736.1:0-3491 GCA_964403235.1 uncultured Planctomycetales bacterium
GGCCCAACAGCTCACCGAACGTCTCCAGACACGCCAGCTCGGCCGGCGTGACGTCGACCGTCTCGGGCAGCAGGAGCTGCTGGGATTCCAGCCTGCCCTCGCTGATGCGGTCCACGAGCTGCTGGTAGATGATCCGCTCGTGCAGGGCGTGCTGGTCGACGATGATCAGCCCGTCGTCGGTCTCGGCCACCAGGTAGGTGTTGTGGAGCTGGATGGCCCTGGGGATGGGTCGGTCGGCCGGCGGCGGGATAGCCCGATCGGCTACGTCGGTGGGTATGACGCCGGACGGATCGCCACCCTGCGTCGGGCTGGTCTCGACGGGGGTGGCCTGCTTGAGGAAATCGGCCATAGCCTGGCGGATCTCCTGCTGTCGCTCGGGCGGCAGCGCTGCGCCGCCCTGCGTGGCGGCTCGGGCGGGCCTCTCGCCGATCAGCCCGGGTGACGACCCGGATCCCCGCGGTCCGGCGGTTGCACGTGGCGGTTCGCTGAACGTCGCTTGGTTCAGCGACGGCGTCAGGTCGCGGCCCAGGAACGTCTCCCGCACCGCCGCCAGCACCTGCGAATGGACCAGGTTCGAATCGCGGAACCGCACCTCGATCTTCGTCGGGTGGACGTTGACGTCCACGTCGGCCGGGTCCGACTCGAGGAACAGGAATACCACCGGGAACCGCCCTTCCGGCAGCAGCCCTCGATAGGCCTCGCGGACCGCGTGCGCGATGAACCGATCGCGGATGAATCGCCCGTTGAGCCAGGTGTATTGCCACGCGGCCGTCCCTCGCGTCTGGGCCGGCGAGGCCACCCACCCGAACACGCGAAGCCCGCGCTCGCGGCGGTCGATCTCGATCAGCGATCCGGCCAGCTCGGGACTGAACAGATCGCCGATTCGTCGGCGGAGGACCTGACCGGCGTCGGGACCGCCGTGGGCGGTCAGGTCGTGCGTCCGCCGGCCGTTGTGCGTGCACGTAATGTGGACGTGCGGATGGGCCAACCCGATCCGCACCAGCTGCTCGGTCAGGTGGCCCGTTTCGGTGTTGGTCGTTCGCAGGAACTTGCGTCGGGCCGGCACGTTGAAGAACAGCTCACGGACCTCGACCGTCGTGCCGGGCGAGGCCGCCACCGGCTGGGGGCCTTCGATCTGGTCGCCCGTCACACGGATCTCGTGCCCGCCGGGCTCGTCGGCCACGCGCGACGCCATCCGAAGGTGCGACACGCTGGCGATGCTGGGCAGCGCCTCGCCGCGGAACCCCATCGTGGCGATGCTAAACAGGTCGTCTTCGGTGGCGATCTTGCTGGTCGTGTGGGGCTGGACGGCCAGGGCGAGCTCGGCCTCGGTCATGCCGCACCCGTCGTCGGCCACTCGGACCAGTCGCTTGCCCCCGTCCTCCAGGGCCACGTCGATTCGCGTCGCACCAGCGTCGACGGCGTTCTCCAGCAGCTCCTTCAGGACGCTCGCCGGCCGCTCGATCACCTCGCCCGCGGCGATCTTATTGATCAGCAGATCGGACAGGACGTGAATGCGGCTCATCTCCCCGGCACCCGTGCACTCGGCGCGACCCCCAACAGCGCGATTCTAACGACGCGCTGCCGATCCGGTCAAACGACCGATCCCCACCTGCGCCAACAGGCCCGCGCCCCGCTTGGGCATGCCAACCCGAACCGTTAGAATCTGTCGATAAGTGCAGCGGACCCTGACCGTGACCCGCAAACGACCCCCGACAGACGGACAGATTACCCTCGACGCCCCGGCCACGCCGTCCACACGATACCACGGCAGCAAATTCAAGTTGCTCGACTGGATCGGGTCGCACCTGAAGGACCTGGACTTTCAAACCGTGCTGGACGCCTTCGGCGGCAGCGGCTGTGTGTCGCACATGCTCAAGCGACACGGCAAGCAGGTCACCTGCAACGATGCGCTCCGGTGCAACTACCTGTCGGCCGTAGCCCTGATCGAGAACGATCACAAGACCCTCGACCCGCCGACGATCGACAAGCTACTGCGGCCGCAACGGGGGCGGCGCTACGACGATTTTGTCGCGCGGACCTTCGACGACATCTACTTCTTGGCCGAGGAGAACCGTTGGCTGGACGTGGTGTGTCAGAACATCGCGGCTGTCAGGGATCGTTTCGCGGGGGCCCTGGCCTATCATGCGCTGTTTCAGGCCGCCATCGCCAAGCGGCCCTACAACCTGTTCCACCGGCGGAACCTGTATATGCGGACGGCCGACGTGGCGCGGTCCTTCGGCAACAAGGCCACGTGGGACCGCCCGTTTGACGACCACTTCCGCACCTTCGCGGCCGAGGCCAACGCCGCCGTCTTCGACAACACCACCCGCTGCCGCGCCACCCACCGCGACACCCTCGACATCGAGGGCCGATTCGATCTGGTCTACATCGACCCGCCCTACATCAACGCCAACGGCGTCGGCGTCGACTACCACGGGTTCTACCACTTCCTGGAGGGCCTGGCCGACTACGACCGCTGGCCCGAACGCGTCGACTACGCCTCAAAACACCGTCGACTCAGGCCAATTCGCTCGCCCTGGACCGATCCCAAGGCCGTCGGCGCCGCCCTGACGCGCCTGCTCGAGCGCTTCGCCGACAGCACGCTGGTGATGTCCTATCGCAGCGACGGGATCCCCAGCCGCGACGAGCTCGTCCGTCTCATGAAGCGGGTCAAATCGCGCGTCGACGTCCATGAGCCGACGCAACGCTACCAATACGTCCTGTCGACCAACACCCGCAGCACCGAGCTGTTGCTGATAGGAACAAACGGCAAGTGAGCAGTGACGGGTTGGTGTGCCACCGGCGGCTTGCTGCCAGCGCCAACGCATCAAACCACGGCCGGAACGGCCGTGAAAGTCCACGCAGGACCCATCAACCTGCGGAACCTGATCGGCACGCGGATTACTGCAGCTCCTCGCCGCCCACGGCGAAGCCGGGAAAGGCGTTGTCCTCCACCTCCTGCTGGATGAGGATCCTCGGCTTGATCAGGATCAGCAGCGTCTGCTCGTCCTTGACCATCGAGCGGTTGCTGAAGGCCCGTTTGAGGACGGGGATCTTGTTGAGCACCGGCACGCCGGCCTCCACCTCGTTTTCGCCGGCGAGTTTCAGCCCCCCGATGAGCAGCGTGCCGCCGTCGGGGACGGTGGCGGTCGTTTGCAGGCTCGTGTCTCGGATGTGGGGCTGTTGGATCCGAACGGTCCCCGCTTGCCCTTCCTCCTGGTAGCTGAAGGGCGTCAGCGATATCAGCTCGACCAGGTTGGGGCTGACGTTCAACGTCACGTAGCGGCGGTCGGGTGAGACGAACCCCCGCACCCTCAACTCTCGCCCGACCTGGAGATCCTCGATCTCGGGCTCGCCGCCAATGGCCCCCAGCCCACCGACCGCCCCGCCGGAGGCCACCATGTTGACCGACCTGACGTAGCTGATCTGCTCACCGATGTAGATGTTGCCCCACCTGCCGTTGGGCACGACGATACGTGGGGCCTCCA
>CAYOGX010000737.1:0-3490 GCA_964403235.1 uncultured Planctomycetales bacterium
CACGATCACTTGATCGGAGGTCTCGAACCCGTCCATCTCGACGAGGATCGCATTGAGGGTCTGTTCGCGTTCGTCATGACCGCCGCCGTTGTAGCCGGCCCCGCGACGACGACCGACCGCGTCGATCTCGTCGAGGAAGATGATGCAGGGCGAGTTCTCCTTGGCCTGCTTGAACAGGTCGCGGACGCGGCTGGCCCCGACGCCGACGAACATCTCGACGAAGTCTGACCCGCTGATGCTGAAGAAAGGCACCTCGGCCTCGCCGGCGATCGCCTTGGCCAGCAACGTTTTACCGCAGCCCGGCTCGCCGACCAGCAACACCCCCCGCGGGATCCGTCCGCCCAGACGCTGGAACCGCTTGGGGTTCTTGAGGAACTCGATGATCTCGGTGACCTCTTCCTTGGCCTCGTCGATGCCGGCCACATCCGCGAAGGTCACGTTGGTGTGTTCCTTGGCGGCCACACGATGCTTGCTCCGCCCGAAGCTGCCGAGCATCCCCGGTCCGGCCCCGGCCTGGCGAAGCTGCCGGAGCACGAAGAACCAGATGAACGCCAGGATCAACAACCACGGAATCAGGGGCACCAGCACCGCCCAGAAGTAGCTGTTGTTGACCTCCTCGCTGTAGTGGTCGACCTTGCCCTTTAGTCGTGGATATAGTGTTTCTATATACTCACGGCTGGCTTTAGTCTCGAATTGTCGGTCATTTCCGAGCGACTGCTCCGGCGCCTTAAGCTCACCGACGAGCAGACCGTCATTGATCTTAACGACGAGCTTTTCGATGTTGCCGTTTTCAAAGTGCATCTCGAAGTCACTGAGGCTTATTTCTTGAACTTCGCCGATCTGATTTGTCAGCAACATGACCAGGACGAGGGCAAAGCCGATGAAGACGATCCATCCGAAGATCCCGCGGCTCACGCGGATCGGGGGCCCGGGCCCTCTGCTCCCGTCGGGGGGGGGGTCCTTGGGGTTGTCGTTGGGTTCCGGCATGGGGCACCGGTCTCCGGATGCGTCGCTACGCTGCTAAATCGTTATCGGCACAACATCATAGGGGCGTTACCACGGTTTTTCCATCTTCTCGACGATCCGCTCTGCCAGGTCGTTCATGGCCTCCTCGCTGGCCTGGTAGAACCGCTCGCCCACGGGTCGGATATAGTCGACCGACTGGGTGATTACGTCCATCTCGACGAGGATCTTCCCGGTTCTCAGGTCCTTCCACCGGAAGCTGGCGATGACGGTGGCCTGCGTCTCCCGGGGTAGGTGGGTCTTGAAATCCAGCCCCAGCGTCCCCTGGCGGACCTCGCGGATCTCGCCAGTCAGAACCGTGTCAGCCCGTTGCTTGTTGCTCGTGGTCTTGTAGGGCGTGTGCAGCTCGATGGCCTTGATTAGGGCTTCGGTGAGTTGGAACTCCAGCCCGCGTCGGAAGTCCTTGTTCTGGAAGATCGGCACGTGGACGGTCTTGATGTTGCTGCGGAACAGGTCCTTGTGCCCGACGCCATACCCGCAGCCCGTGGTCATGGCAGCCAGCCAGGCCGCCCCCGCGCCGATCCAGATCGGCAGCCAGCCCATGGGCCACGGACTTGGTTTCTCCGTCATGTCTGGGTGAGGTCCATACATGTCGTATTACCTGTCGGCCGGACGATGGGGCTCGGGTCCGGGCCGGGGGCGTCCTACCGCCCCGACGGCAGCGGCATCGCGGGTCCCATCGGGGACAGCGGTTGCATCGGCGTCTCTTCGACGTCCGAGGGCCTTTCTTCGATGTAGCCCAGCCCGCCGAGTCGGCCCTGGGCCATCATCGCCCAGGTGGTATCAGGCCAGTACGTCATCACGCTGCGATAGTAGAATGCGGCCGCACGCGGGTGCTTGGTCCGCTCGTAATACTGGCCGATCGTGTACTCCTTGTGGGCACGGCTGTTTCTGATCTCCTCGAGCAGCAATGGGACGTTCTCGGCGTCGGCCACCTGGGGATAGCGTTTGCGGAACTGCTCGAAGCGTTCCTCGGCCTCCACGAGCGCGCCGTCATCGAACTTGATGCCGGGGAAGCTGGCCAAGGCGGCCTGGGCACTTCTCAACAGGGCCAGGCGGGTGTAGCGGCTCCTGGGGAACTCACGGGCCAACCTGGCGTACTCCTGCTCAGCGTCGGCGAACTCGCCTTTGCCGTAGTAGTAGTCGGCCTTGGTCTTGATGGCGATTTCGGCGATGGGCGTGCCGGGTGCCCGGTTGGTAGCGAGGCGCTCGAGGATGTCGAGCGCTTCGTCCTGGGCGGGCAGTCGCACCATCCCTCTCCAGACCTTCCGCCATCGCCCCGACAGGAAGACCTCGGCGATGACCAGCTCGTTGCGGAGTGCGCGTTGAGCGAGTTCCGTCGCGCCGTAGTCGTCCAGCAGACGTTCGTAGCTCTCGTAGGCCTTCATCAAGTTGCCCAACTGGAACTCCGCGTCGGCGTAGTAGAACAGGGCCTCGCCGAAGCGCGGGGAGTCGTAGTAGGTCTTGATCCACTGCCTGAGCATCTTACGGGCGCGGCTGAAGTCACGTCGGCGCTCGCCCCGAGCGAGCGTGGCCCGGGCCAGCTCCAGGTCGCCGTCGGGCGTGCCGGGTTCGGGCGGCGCGAGTTCGAGCCATTCGCCGGTCCGGGGGTCGTACGTCAGCCGCTCGGCGCGGCGCTCGGTTCGCCGCCTGCCGGCGGCGTCGACGCGCATCGCCAGCGCCAGTACCAGCATCGCTCCGAGGCCGAGCGCCCCGGCCCAATGAGGCACGCGCCCTGGCCAGCTAGCCCGTCTATCCGTCATCGAGACCACGCCTGCGATTCCGCGCTACCGAACTTCCCGCAAAACGGTTAATTATAGAAACCCGGCCGGTCGGTTGCAATCGCGCCCGCGTTCCGGACGTCGGCGCGTAGCCCGCCTGCGGCGGCGCTTGGGGAGGGGGCTCCCCTACGCTACACTGAAGGATTGGGGACCGGGTGGGTGCGAGCCGGCGGGCATCGCGGCCCAGGCCCGGTGCGTGGGCAAGACACAGGGGTCGCCATCGTGAAGGTCACGTTCCTCGGCACCGGCACGTCGCACGGCATCCCGATGATCGGGTGCGACTGCGAGATCTGCACCTCCAACGATCCGCGTGACAAGCGGACCAGGGTCAGCCTCACGGTGACGTACGACGACGGCCACACCATCCTGATCGACACGACGCCGGAGCTCCGGATGCAATGCCTGGCCAACGACGTCCGGCGGTGCGACGCCGTGCTGTTCACCCATCACCACGCCGACCACATCACCGGGCTCGACGACCTGCGGCGCTTCAACTGGATCCAGGGCGGTCCGATCGAGTGCTATGGCCCGGCGGCCACCATCCATCGCGTGACGGAAATGTTCGACTACGCCTTCACGCCCGACCCCCACTACCCCAGCCCCAAGCCCGAGCTGCATGCTCGCACCGCCTTCGGGGCGTTCGAGCTGTTCAAGAGCCTGTACTTGGACCAGCGGCGGCCCACGGC
>CAYOGX010000738.1:0-3490 GCA_964403235.1 uncultured Planctomycetales bacterium
CCGGACGGGCCCTCGCGCCGTTCGTCCGACAGCTCGATCTGATCGACGTTGATGTGACCCCACGACGCGGACTGCCGATCGACGATGTCGATCCGCGCCTCGGCGCCTGCCAGAGCTTCGGTGTTCCAGGACCGCCATTTCAGGCGTTCGTTGTTCTCGCCCATGGCCGTGCGAACCACCTTGCCGTCGACCACCAGGTTGACACAGGTCTTGTCGGGATGACGCCCGCCGCCGACCAGGACGTTGAGGTACTTGCGCGTGATCTTGAAGGTCGGCGACGTCAGCGTCCCGCGCGGCTCATCCCCACCGAGGAACGTGTTCACCAGGCCGGTGCCCAGGAACCCGGCCACCTTCTGTTGTTTCGGGAGCGTGCCCTTGGCCGGCGCCTTGCCGAACGCCTGGCCCGTCACCTTCCAGTCGCCGTAATCGGTGCCCTCGAAATCGGCCAGCACAATGGGGGGCCGCCTGACCTGCTTGTCGCGCTTCGGGTCTTCCAGCGCCGTGTGGACGATCAGCAGCCGTCCCTTCTCGGCGGCGTAGCGGCTCTGACGCAGACCCGACACCTCGCTGGCCGAGTGGAAGCACACGGCGTTCTCGAGCCAGCCGGCGATGGACACCTTCACGGTCCGATCGGAGGCGTTCTCGGCCGTGATGTGGAACAGCGTCGCGGGCAGCGCGGAGTCCTTCGCGTTCAGCGGGATAAACGGCGAGAACGCCTCGGTCTCGAGCTTTACCGGGCAGGCCTTATCCTGGTAGCGGACGATGCCGATGGGGTACTGACCAACGAAGCTCACGTCGGCGAAGCCTTGCCGATCGAGCGTCCGCGTCTGCGACGCCCCGCCGTCGTCGTGCATGGTGACGGCGAACCCCTGCTGGATTGGCGTGGCCGGGATGCGGCGCGCGTAGTTCGTTTTGCCGTACCCGGTGTTGATGTGCTTGTTGAAGATCTGCCAGACGCCCAGCCTGCCGTCGCCGAGGAGATAGACCTGCCCGGCCGCGATCCCACCGATGGGCATGCCGATCGTCTCGAGCGCCTTGCCCCGATAGACCGGCGTGGCGCCGCGCTCAAGCAGCCCCTGGACCCAGTCGGCCGGCAGGTGCTTGTCGGCTGGAACGAAATGGTCTACCTTCGAACCGCCTTCGGTCGAGGCGCCCACGGCGGGCTCGGGCGATCCTGCGAACAACGTGAACCCTATCAGTCCTCCGGCGATAACACAGGCGGCGATGCGTTCATCGGACCTAGCACGTCGGTTCATTTCAGTCCTCCGTGTTTCGGCACGTACGGTGACGGCTGGACAGGAACCCACACGCTGACGAACCACCAGGCCGGCCGTCAACGCCCGTGCAGGCAGGGGTAAGAGTGTACGTGCGGTCCTCAGCCTCGGCAACCAGGGCGTATCATCGGGTCACTGTGCAAGGGGGGACGACGAACGATGGGCCGCAACGGATGCGGCCACCTTCCGAGATAGCGGATCGATCGCGGGTCGAGCGTCTGGGGCTGACCGTCGGTGGTGTTGAGGACGTTTGACGGCTACACGCCGCCGCCGCCGTCCAGGAATCGCTCGAGGTCCTTGCGAGCGCTTTTGGCCCAGGTCTCGGCCTGGAATGCGGCGGCTCGAGCATGAAGGGCCTGCTGCTGGGCCTGGGCGTAGGTCTCTTTAGCACCCAGCACGGCGGCGGCCTCGGCCTGGGCGGCTTCTTGGAGCCGATTCGCCTCGGCCAGCGCGCCGCGGGCTTGCGACCGCACCGCCTCCATCTGATCCAGCACCGTCGCCAACCGGTCCATCTGATCGGTCAGGGCGGATCGGATGTCGTGCAGCTCGGCCCGCAACCCGGTGGTCGGCGACGCTTCGGGCGACGCGTCCACGTCGGCTGTACTCTCGATTGCCGACGCCGCGTCCTCCGCGGGCGCGTCGGCCTCCGCGGTTGTCAGGTCGGCGTCCTCGATTGTCGCACCGGCCTGGTCGAGCGGTGGCTCGGTCTCGGCCGTCTCCGAGGCGACGTCGGTCACCGCTTCATCGGCCGTCACGCCTGCTGTGGTTTCGACGGGCTCCGTAGCGGCTTGGTCTTGCCCCTCGTCACCAGACACCGGGACCGTCAATGCCTCACCCTGCGGCGTGTCGGGCGTACCGTCGACGCCTTCCTCCGCGTCCGGGATCGGGGGCTCTTCCGTGGTCGGCTCGTCGATCTCGGCGGCGGGTTCCACGTCACTGATGTCGGGGAGGTCCTCGGCCCCAGCCGACGGCTCGGGCCGGGTGGCCTCGGGTTCGGGGTCTGGCGGGTACTCGGACGTGATCGCCTCGACCTCGTCGGTGAGCGAGTCGAGAATCTGGTCGACGTCCAGGTTCTCGGTGGGATCGGTCGCGTCGGGTTCGGCGGCCGCTTCGGACTGCTCGGGCGGGGCGGGGTCTGGCTGAACGACGGCATCGGCCTCGGCGAGGTCGGTGTCGGCCTTGTCAGGCGCTACCTCGAGGCCCGCTTGGGTCTGGCCGGCCGGCTCCGCATTTGCATCCTCGGCCTGTGTCTGGACATGCGTTGGTTCGGTCACGTCTTGATCTCCGTCGCTGGCCACGTCAGTGGCGGTAGATGGACCGGGCTCCGCGCCCGTCGCGGTCAGGTACGTCCGGGCCAACGCCTGCGCGTCCGGCAAGCCGGACGCGCCAATGGCCTCGGCCACGCTTCGGTAAAATCCCTCTGCCTCCCGCCGCACGGTCTGGAGTTGCACAGCCTCGGAGACCTCGGGGATCTCCGCGTCGATTCCCGTCGCCGTCTCTCGGACGATCGGGTTGGCGGCATCCTCGAGGATCTGTAGCAGCTCCTCGAGTTCCGCGACCTCCTGCTCCCGGTGATCACCCGCCCTCGCCGTCTGGACACGTTCCTCGATGGCCGAAACGACCTGGTCGCTTGACCCCCGTCCGAATCGCTCCAGGATCGCCAGTTCCGTACGCAGCCGTAGCAGCTCATCCAGGTTAGCCACAGCGACCTGGCCCACCGTGCCGGATCGAACCATCAGGTACGTCTTGGGGAACGACGACACGATGCAGTGGCTCCGCGTACGGTGTGCATCCCGACCACACGAGGGGCCGGCCAAGCCTGAGCGTGCCCACTGCAAGTATCGACTACGTATTCGCTCGACATAAGCTACATATGGATAGTGTGTCAGGTATTAGGCTGGCCTTCTGGCCAGAACCCGCGTCGTCGGTCCCGCCCAGGTCCATCGGACACCGCGAACGAGTCGCTTGACGTTATCGGACCGGGATGCATTCACCGGCATCGGTCGCCAAACGCTGGTATACTTGCGCGGGTGCGGCGGCGTTGAATGCCTGAGCAACGCCTGATACAAGCACCTTGTCGACGCGGCATGCGGGCATGGTGGAACCTACCGCGTGCCTGGCGGTATTGATCGCCGCAGCCGGCCTACGCCGGAGCGAGGAAGATCGATGGCAACCGTGCTGGACAAGATCGTGGCGGCCAAGACCCAGGAGGTGGC
>CAYOGX010000739.1:0-3474 GCA_964403235.1 uncultured Planctomycetales bacterium
GGACACGAGGTGCTGCTTCAGTTTTCGGATGTCGACCGACCGGGTCTTGCCGTCCTGATCTGCGGCCATGACCGCCGCACACCCGGCCGCGTAACCCAGGTTCTGCATGCAGGGCTGCATGCGAATCGAGGGGATCGCGTCGTGATGGGCGCTGACCGCCAGGCCGAGAACCAGGATGCCCTCCAGCCCCTTGGGCAGTAAGCATCGGTACGGCGTATACGCAATGCCGCCGAGGTGGTTGTTGATGAGGTAATACGGATGCGTGGTGAATCCGTGCTTATCGAGGCGTCCGCCTTGGCTGATGCCGACCGTATCGGGGAAGGTGCGCTGGTTGATGATGTCGAGCGGCGAGAGCACGTACTCGCCGAGCACGCGGCGACGTTCCCGCGTATCAACGAGCTGGCCGAGGTCCCATGCGCCCGGGTAACGGGTCTTGGCGGCCACGAGCACGCTGCGCAGGTCAATCAGGTCGGTTTCGTCGACGTAGGTCCAGTCGGTGTTGAGGTAGCTGGCGCCGATTTCCCATTGCGGCAGGCCCGTTCCCTGCATCGCGGCGCTTTCAGCGCCGACGTACATGGGCTCTGCGCCGGCCGCGATGGCCACGTCGCCGTTGCCGGTGGCGTCGACCACGGTCTTTCCCAGAACGACCCCGCGGCCCTGCGGCGTGGCCACGACCACGCCCTTCACCTGCCCGCCGTCGACGAAGGCGCCACAGGCCAGTACCCCGAACCAAATGGTCCCGCCGGCCTTGCGGACCTCACGTCGCCACCACTCCATTTTGGCCTCGACATACGAGGGCGAGCCGAGCTTGGCCATACCGGCATCGACCTCAGCCGTGAATCCCTTCCGGTAACCGGCACAGTAGTGACCGATCAGACCGGTCGTTCCAACGCCCCCCAAGTCGGTGAGATACTCGAGGACGAGTGTGCGTGCGCCCTTCCGGGCCGCCGCGATGGCGGCTGGCGCACCACTCGTTCCCCCGCCCGCAACGACCACGTCGTACTCGCCGAAGACAGGAAGGCTTCGCGAATCGGCCTGCACCCAACGTGCCGGGGTGTCCGTCGGGCGCAACCCACAGGACGGCTCCCGCGTGTCTCCCGCGGTGCACGCCCGACCGGGCTTTCCGGCCAGCCGCGCCGCTCCCGACGCTGCCGTCGAAGCCGCCTGTTCCGCCGCCGCTTTGCCGATCCGCACGCCGATACGCATCAACGCCAGCGGACGGACCAGTGACTTGGCCGCCTCGCGGGTGACATCCGCGCACCCACCGACCACGTAGAACCGTTTGATTCCCGCGGGCCGGAACGCGTCCAGTGCCACGGCCTCGGCGCCCGCCCAGGGCCCCACCGCGGAGGTCTTCCCATGTATCGCGTCGGGAGGAACCTGCCAGATCGTCTCCGAACGCACCAGGCCCTCGGGGTGGTACGTCCAATCCCGCGCCACCTGCTCTGCCTCCGCGAAGGACGCAAAGGAACCGTCCCGCATGGAAATCCGCAGGGCGTAGACGAGTAGCTCCGGGAACTGCGTCGACATCGGCGCATTTATCTTCTGGATCGTCCTGCTGAAGTTCGGAGAGCCATACTTCGTCGGAGGGCGTCCCCCAAGCGGGCGCGCAAGCTCGAGCACCGTGTGACTCAGATGCTCGCCCTCCCGCGCGCCTCCGCCGGCGACGATCCTTCGAAACGTCTGCGGGCCCGACGGGTACGGACGGAAACGGGCCCCCGCGGCCCTGGCCAACCAGGCGCGTTCGGTTGCGTCAACGACAACCTTTGCCGGGACGGCCTGACGCCCGGCCCGGTTCACGATCTCCAGACCCGCGGACGCGCCGGACGGGTCCGTCAGCACGCTCGTGGCGTAACAGCCATAGAGGAACTCCACGCCGGCATCCAGTAGCGCCTGCTCGAGCACGCGCTTGACCTGCATCGGCGGTATCGCCAGGGGCAGCTTGGCCGGACCTTTCTCTTCCCGCTGCCGCGAAATGATCTGGATCTCGCCGAGCAGCATCCGCTCGGCGTCCTTCCCCTTGGTGATCTGAAATCGTACGTATCGCGCTCGTGCCGCGAGCGGCATCGTGAGGGTCAGAGGCGACGTCACCCAGTCGCCCTTGCCAAGTTTCGGATTGCGAAGGCGCGCGCGCTGCGACCACGTCTTTGCATCATCCCCAGTGAACACGGTGACCGTATCCACTTCGAAGCGGCCGTCGGACTGGAAGACCATGATACGGATTTCGTCGAATGCCCTGGGATCGCGCAAGTCGCACGTGATGGTGACATCGCGGTTGTACTGCACGCTTTCAGTAAACGCGGTGCGCCACCGTCCATCCGTCAGCATTCCGGGCGGGTCGGTGTCTACGTGCTTGTCCATCGACGGCAGATCCGCTGCATACTTGAAAGGCAGACCGCGTGCTCGCACGGGGTCACGGTAGAGGCGTTTCTCAAGAGGCGTTTGGGGCGTTTCACCCGGCTCGAGCCACAGTCGAAACCCCGCACACATGTCCTCGCCCAGGTAGGTCCGCGGCGCGGCCAGAAACACCCTGGCACCCGACCCCGCCGCCGATACCGCCGCGGCCACGGCGCCCGTGCTTCCTCCCACAATTGCGACATCCGCCTCGTATACAACCGGCAGCCGGCGACCGGACTCGTTGACCAACGGCGACGCGGCCACCACAAGCGAGGTGAAACTCGCGAGCCAACCCAGGCACAAGGTCAAAACCCATCCAACCCGAATCGTGCATGCCGTCATGATAAGAGGCCTTCAAACAGGACGGTTCTTTCAAACCCTCACATTCCATCTGCCATCTTCCGTGCACACGCTCGTGACCGGATGTTGCTCATGCTAACCTTCATCGACCCGATCGAACAGGGCGCGGCGCGCGCTCGCCGACGGCGCGGACTGCCAGGCGATTGGGATGCAGGCGAAGCATGAGGTCAGGGAAGCGAAGCCCTTGAACGAATCGTTCCCCGCAACGGGCCGAACATGCCGGCTCCCCATCCGATCCGAGCCTCTTTGAGCCTGGCCGTCAACGCGGCGGCCACCGGGGCCGACATCAGCTCGCGCCCGTCCTGCGCGATGGACATGCGATCGCCGGTGACAGTGAACTGTAGCGTCGTCGGCTTGCCGGTCCACTGGATCGCCGTGGCGGCGCAGCCGGGTCTGCGCATGCGGTGCACGACGCGGTATTCGTTCCACACGTTGTCGTCGTGCAGGAACTCGAGCCGCATGTCGCGCTTGGGACAACCCTTGGCACTCACCGAGATGTACAGCGCATCACCCATCGGGATGAGCCCGGTGACGCGCTGGCCCCAACTGTTATACACGATGTCTTTCTCGTGGGCCTTGTTGTAGTTGCCGATCTGGTCTTCCCACGGATGATTCATCTTGTCGGTGATCGCCGGGCGCTGGAACATGCGCTTGACGAAGTGCCACTTTCCTTCATGCGCGTCGTACCGCCACAGTTCGGCCCACGGCCACACGCCC
>CAYOGX010000740.1:0-3471 GCA_964403235.1 uncultured Planctomycetales bacterium
TCAGCGCACAGACGCCCTGTCGCTCCTGTTCCTCGAAACGCCCGAAAAGAAGTGGTAGTAGAGCTTTACAGACAAGCCGTGCGATGGTGCGGCGCTTGTGTAAGTCGTTGTAAGAGTGTGAATTGTGCCGAAAAGTCGTTCGCAACTGCCTCGCTAAGAGGTCTTTGCCGAAAAACCCCTGAGTTTGAGAAATCCTGCTCAGACCAAGGGCATTTTTTCGGGCCGATCACCGGGGCAGGATTGGACTGGCGCGCAGAGCCTGTGCGTGACGATGAGCGCGACGGTCCGCCCGGCAGCCTCGTCGGGCGTCAGATCGGCCTATGTACACGGTCTTCCCGTTGCGCATGGGATCCGTACCGACGATGTTGCCGCCCGGTAGTTCCCCGCCAGTCCCAGGACAAGCACCTCCTGCGGCAGTGAAACGCCCCGACCCCAGAGGGACACCCCGTTGGGATGCCTGCGAGGGCCGGGGCGTTGGGTGCGTGTGGGTTGTGCGCCAGTCGTCTACCCGCGTCTGCGCCCCGACGGGACGTTCCGCTTGCGGACGTACCCGCCCAGCCCGGCGATACTCAGCCCGACGGCCAGCATCGTCATCGGCTCGGGGATGGGGGGGGCTCCGGAAAGACTGCGGATCTGGTAGGCATTCCAGTGAGCGTTGCCAAAACCTTGCGCGTCCAGGGTGATGACCTGCTGGGTTGTCGTATCGGCGGTGAATGTGCCAATGACGTACTGGTCGTTGAGATTCACCGTGTTGCCATTGCCGTCACCGAATTGCATCACGCGCGTATCGTAGGCCCCACGATCATCGACGAACCAGAGTTGGATTTCATACGGCTGGCCGACGACGAGGTTGCCGCCGCCGTCATCGGTGCCGTTTCCGTCGCCCTCTCCGAGCGTTCGCGTCACCAGACCGCCACCACTGCCATAATCGAGCGTGCTCAGCAGCGCGTCATAGGCGGCATCGCCGCCATCAGTCCCATTGGAGAAGTCGTTGGTCCCGCCGTAATTGCCGGTTAACAACGCGTTAGTAGCGGTAAAGAGAACGCCGTTGACGGTTACGTCGGTCAGGGGGTCGTCACTGTCGACTGCGTTATACGCTTCGACCAATGTACCATTGGTGGAGACGTCCGAGGAGTTCCCGGCGGACGTGCTGACGGCCGTCGGTGATCCCCAGGTGATGGTCGCCGCCATTGCCGGTGTCGCCACTATCGCCAGAAGGGCAACTGCTACCGTGGCACGCAGGAATGAACTCATCATGATGGATCTCGTTTCGTTGAACAGCAAACTGGTGGTGTAAAGCGACCGACCGCACCTGACTCCGTTAGCTACAGCCTTCCGGGCCAGCTCGCCCATCGCGAACCGGCTTCATTTCAGAAAATACCCTACCACGGAAAGTGAAATCACGCAAGAGAAAAATCAAGTAGGATTAAGGGTTTCTTTTCGGACAGGTCGCAGGGGAGGATTCGACTGGCATGCAGACCCTGCGCGCGACGGTGAACGGGGCGGCCCGCCCGGAAGCGTCGTGGGGCATCAGATAGGCCTACGTACACGGTCTTCCCGTTGCGCATGCTATCCGTACCGACGATGGTGCCGCCGGGCAGCCCCAAGGCAAAACGCCCCGACCCCAGAGGGACACCCCGTTGGGATGCCTGCGAGGGCCGGGGCGTTGGGTGCGTGAGGGAGGGATCTACCCGCGCCTGCCCTTCGACCCCCCTTCGCCAAGGCAACGGCGGACAGGCAGGCTCAGGCTCTCCGACGCTTGCGGATATACCCGCCGAGACCCGCGATGGCCATCCCCAGCGCGCACATTGTCGCCGGCTCGGGGATGACCGCAGCCTCGGCGGACAGGTTGAACGCGTCGCGCACCACGTTGGACCACCGCACCTCGTCGATGTCCCCCAAGAAGTGCCAGGCCTCCTCGTATTCCCCGACCCAGATGTCCCCTGCGGCATCGAACGCGCGCCAGTCGATGCCCGTGGCGATAGTGGACCCGAGCTGAGTCGCGGCTCTCGTGGCCGGCGAACCGATGTTCGTCTCGGGGTCCACGAAGAACGTCACCTCGTTCGCCGCGTCGTCATAGGTCACGGCGACGTGATACCACTGATCCGCCTGGAACGGATACACCACGGTCGACAGGATCTGCTGGAACCCTCCCGTGGTGAAGCCGGCGATGCGGAGCTTGCTGTCGAACAAGCCAAACTGGATGAGGCCCGCGCCGTCATCGTCAACGCGGAGAATGCCGCGATGGCTGCTGACGGTGTCCGGCCGGATCCACGCCTCAATCGTGAAGGTGTCTTCATTGATGATGGAGGTATTCGCGTTGTTCACGCGGTAGGCCCGCTGGGAGACGGTGTGTGTCATCGCCTTACCGAGCCCGTTGACGCTCGCGATGCCGTCGAAGGGAGAAAGCCCCGGGTTCGACGTCGTGCTTCCCGGGTTGCTGGTGTCGTAGTTCGTCCGCAGGTCTTGCCCGTTGCCCGACGTGTCGGCGATGAAGGTCGTGCCCGGCGACATGCTGTGCCGGCCCGTCGGTTCGTCGAGATGGTACAGCAGCGCCGTGCCTGCCTCGTTGTCCGCATACGGAACGACACTGTGAGTCGGGGCCATGGCCCGCACCTGATAGGCTGCCACCTGACCGTTGCCGGGGCCCGACGACGCGACGTGAATGTCTTGAAGCGCCTCGGTGGCCGTAAACGTACCGGTGATCACGTAAGGACTGCTCGACGTGTTGTCCACCCCGCTCAACGTATAGGTCTCCGTCGCGTCGCCGCTGGGGGTCGAGTAGCCGTAGCCATACGTTACGGCACTGTTAGCCGCACGATCATCCACCGTGAGGAGTTGGACCTCGTACGTCTGCCCGATGGTCAATCCGTCAATCCGAGCCCTGGAGTTGCCGGCACCGGGGCCGTATTCGAGCGAATCGAGCAGGGTCTGGGCGTTGGCGGCACTCAGGCTGCCGATCGCACCGCCCCCATACATGGCGCCGTCAGTGAAGCCGTTGCCAGTGACGAAGAACGTATTGTTGCCCGCGTCGACGCCCCCGCCCGCGTTGGCGGCCGGGTCTGCCCCGAACACAACGCCGTTGACCGTTACGCCGGTGACCGAATCCAGGTTGACCGCTTCGACGAGCGTCCCGGCGGTGGAGATGTCGGTGTCAGCATCAAAGGGGTCGGCCGTCCATGCGATGCTCGCCGCGTTGGCTGTCCCTGCCGTTGCTATTACCATTCCTGCTGCCAGCAACATTGCGATTATCTTTCGTGTCGTCATTTCCGCTCTCCTTGAAGCAAACTGACTCTCTCGAAACTGTAATTGACGCTGCCGAACGCTGTGCACACTGCAATCGGGCCGCGAATGTGAAGGACTCGGCAGTTCTCCTGAGGCCGTCCTCCCGGCCGCCATTCTTACGATTGTATTCTCCCCCCCCCTTTTCATTTTAATAATGCCCGCGACACCGAGATTTCTTCGTCGGAT
>CAYOGX010000741.1:0-3461 GCA_964403235.1 uncultured Planctomycetales bacterium
GTATGCGTTGTCGACGAAGTGGACGGTCGCGCCGGTGACCTTGCACCCATGTTCCAACACGGTTTCGTAGACGTGATGGCCGCAAAAGCCCTTGCCGCCGAAACTCGGTAGCAACGCCGGGTGCACGTTCATCACCCGGCCGATGTAGCGGTCCGGCAAGCGCCAGTAGCACATCCAGCCGGCTTCGGCGACCAAATCGACCTCGACCTCCTCGAGTTGGTCGACGATCGCGGCGCTGAACGCATCAACGTCGGCGTAGTCCTTCTTGCGGATGATCCGCGTTGGGATGGCGGCCTCCTGCGCCCGGATCAGACCGTACGCCTTGGTCAACGAGCTGATCACCACGGCGATCCGCCAGCCGGTGAGCCGGCCGTCGGCGATGCGGTCGATGAAGTTCTGTAGCGTCGTTCCGCTGCCCGACAACAGCACGCCGAGTCGTCGCTCGCTCATGGGTGCGTTTCTCCAGTATCCGGTTCTCGTGCTTGTACCACGGCCGACGCATCGGTCAAGAACGTCCTGACGGCTGCGAACGTCTCGGCCGACCGTTCGATAAAGGGCGTGTGCGCCACACCGTCCATCACGATTAGCCTGGCGTTGGGCAGCTCGGCGTGTAGGCGCCGCGCCTGGGATGGCGGCGTGAAGATGTCGAGTTTGCCGGCGATGATGAGCGTGGGTGCGTCCATCTCGGCCATGCCAGGGACGCCGTCGAAGCCTACCGCGCCGCGGAGCAACCGGGCCATGGTCTCCGCCTCGCGGGGCGTCACGTTGATGCCCTCGATCATCTGCTCGACCACGTTCGGGTGTTTGTTGACGAAATCGGGGCTCAGGGTGAGATGGACCATGTACCGCATGAATCGGTTCGGTTTGCAGGCCGCCAACAGGTCCCTCAGCATGTCGTTGATACAGGCGCGGTAACGGCTCGGCCAGATTGGTGGTGTGATCAGGACCAGTCGGTCCAGACGGTCACGGTGGTCGACGGCGAACTGCCGGGCGATGATCGCGCCCATCGACCCCCCCAGCACCGACGCCCGCTGGACGCCGACATGGTCGAGCACGGCCGCGACGTCATCCGCCATCGCCTTGATCGTCGAGCCCTGCGGCAGGTCGTCCGATCGACCCATCCCGCGAACGTCATACAGCAGCACGCGATGTGTTTCGGTCAGGTTCGGCAGCAGGCCGCGATACGTCCGCGTCGTCGCGCCGAAACTGGGCACGATGATCAGCGGCGGCCCCTGGCCGTGTGATTCAACATAAATGCGTCCGGTAGGCGTCTCGGCGAATGACATTCGATCCCCTTGGTTCAACCTCCAGTCCTCGATACCCGTGTGGCATGTCCAAGCGGCGCGCGGGCGTGTCTTGCCCTGGGTGGCATGGTCAAGCGAAGCCGAGGGACGAGGCTGAGCTTGGCCGTGGCGACCATCACGAGACACACCGCCAAGCTGCGCTTGACTGTGCCACCCTACCGGTAGTGCCCACGCGACATCGAGACAAACGTTTGCTATTGACCGCCAACAACCGTTGCACACCGCTCGCACAGGTCTGACGCCGCGGACGATTGATCGACACTGTCGCGGTAGTTCCAGCATCGCTCGCACCGGGGACGGGCGGTGCGGCGGACCTCGGTGAACAGACCGTCCAGGTTCTCCGCAGGCGTGCCCACGGCGGGATCGTCTGTCAGCTCGACGCTGGCCACGATCAGCAGGTCGGCCAGGTGCGGCTGCCACCGCTCGATCAGGTCACGGAGCGATCCCTCGGCCCGTAGGCGGACCTCGACCTCCTGACTGCTGCCGACCAGGCCTTTGGCGGCGATGTCCTCGGCGGAGTGCCGCTTCTTGTCGTACCGGATCGCCTGGATGGGCGGCAGGACCGCGTCGCGGATCCGCATCAGCTCGGCCCAGTCGGCCTCGAGGGCGTCGTCTCGGGGCAGGGCGGTCGGGTCGGGCATCAGGGCCAGGTGGACGCTCGGCTCGGCCCGCTCGCCCGGCATGTGGTCCCACACCTGCTCGGTCGTGTGCACCAGGATCGGCGCAACCAGTCGCGTGAGGGCGTCGAGCACCTCATACATCGCCGTCTGACTTGACCGGCGTCGCGGCGAGTCGGCGGCGTCGCAATACATCCGGTCCTTCAGCACGTCCACGTAGACGTTCGACAGTTGGATCGTGCAGAAGTTGTGCATCGTCGAGAAGACGCGGTGGAAGACGTACTCATCGTAGGCATTCAGGCAGCGCTCGATGACCTTGCGCAGCTCGGCCAGGACCCAGCGGTCGATCGGCTCAAGCCGGTCCGGCTCGACGCGATCCTGCTTCGGATCGAAATCGGCCAGGTTGCCGAGCAGGATGCGGAACGTGTTGCGGATGCGGCGGTATTCGTCGCCCGCCCGCTTCATCAGATCGATGCCGGTCGGGATGTCGTCCTGGTAGTTGATGCTGCTGACCCACAGGCGCAGCAGCTCCCCGCCGACCTGCTCGAGCGCGTCGCCAACCGAGACGAAATTGCCCTTGCTCTTGGACATCTTGTTGTGATGGTCGTCCACGACGAACCCGTGCGTCAGCACCGTCTCGAACGGGGGTTGGTCGTACGCCCCGACGGCCGTGATCAGGCTGGCCTGGAACCAGCCGCGATGCTGATCGCTGCCCTCCAGGTACATCTCCGCCGGACAGGTCAGGTGGTCGTTCTCGCGGAGGACCGACCGGTGCGAGCTGCCGCTCTCGAACCATACGTCGAAGATGTCGTTTTCCTTCTGGAACTCGGTGCTGCCGCATGTCGCGCAGTGCGCGCCGTCGGGCAGCAGCTTGTCGGGCTGGGTGACGAACCAGTGCTCGGCCCCGTGTTCGGCAAAGAGGTCGCG
Organism: uncultured Planctomycetales bacterium; assembly: GCA_964403235.1. Classification (GTDB taxonomy): domain Bacteria; phylum Planctomycetota; class Phycisphaerae; order UBA1845; family JAFGLZ01; genus JAFGLZ01. The sequence goes on from CAYOGX010000741.1 coordinate 2,849, forward strand.
AACGTGGCGGACAACCCCGGCGTCCATCAGCACCTGACCGCACCCCGTGCAGTAGAAGCCCGGGATCGGCACGCCCCACGCCTTTTGTCGGCTGATGCACCAGTCGGGCCGGTTCTCGACCATGCCGCCGATGCGACGTTCGCCCCAATCCGGCACCCACGTGACCTGGCCGACGGTCTCGAGCAGCCGCCGCCGGAAATCGTCGTGATCGATGCCGATGAACCACTGCTCGGTCGCGCGGAAGATGACGGGCCTGTGACACCGCCAGCAGTGCGGATAGCGGTGCGGGTAGTCCTCGCCTTGTAACAGCGCGCCGATCTCATCGAGGTGGGCGACGATCTTCGGATCGGCGTCGAAGACCCGCATCCCCGCGAAGTGGGGCACGCCGTCGGCGAATTGCCCCTGGTTGTCGACCGGGCTGTACGTCTCGAGCCCGCACTGCCGGCCGGTGTGGTAGTCCTCCACGCCGTGCCCGGGCGCGGTGTGCACGCAGCCCGTGCCCTCGGCGAGCGTCACGTAATCCGCCAGCACGACGGGCGAGACGCGATCGACGAAGACGTGCCGATATCGTTTGCCCTCGAGCGCGCGGCCCGTGGTCTCGTCGAGACGTTCG
>CAYOGX010000742.1:0-3459 GCA_964403235.1 uncultured Planctomycetales bacterium
TCCCGATCTGTTGGACGATCTCACCGGGGATCCCAACAACCTCAACGCACTGCGGCGATACACCGACGGGACAGCCATCGTCCTGAGTGGCGTCGTGCCTGTCGGCAACAAGGTCTTCAAGAAGTGGACGATCAAGGGCCCGAACGACTCGGGCGATCCGCTCTACCAGGTCGTGACCGACACGAACGAGATCGTGTACCTGACGATGGACGGCGACTACGTCGCCAAGGCCACCTGCAAGTGCGGCGGCGGGGGGATCGAGCCGTTCGCCGGCATCGTCCTGCTGGTGCTCGGTGTGGGCGTGGCGATTCGAAGGCTTGCCTGACCGAGACGGCGGCCCCCGGCGCAGACGTAAGGTGAACCGACGCGTCTGGCCTCAGATTCCCGAGATGCACGGCGGCGGCCGGCAGGGGCCGGCCGCCGTTTCTTTTTGGGCGCGTGACTGATCTGGCGGGTCGTACTCAGGCCCGAAGGGCCGAAGGAGCGTAGCCATGGGTGGAGTCCGCCGCCTCGGCGGACGAAACCCCTGGTGAGCGATCACCCAAGCCGACTAGCCCCGGCAGGGGCGAAGGAGAGTCCTCCGTTCCCGGGTGCCCTGGTTCACCCTCCGCGGAACACATGCGCCAAGCCGACTCGATGGATCGCCCGCAATAGCGAGACGTGGGAACCGCAATTGCCCTAGAAAAGCCGATGGCGCATCCCTCCTGCGCCCCTTGCGGGGCTGATCGTGCCATGGGGCTGCTAACCAGGGGCTCGGCCGCCGAGGCGGGTCCACCCCTGGCTACGGTCCTGAGCCCCTTCGGGGCCGAAGATCCACCGGTCTTCGCTCCCTACCTGTTTGCCTGGGTTTCGCCAACCTCGCCTAGACTGTCACGCACTGGTTTCTTTCTTGGCGCAACGCCTCGGCGTGACTCGGAGATCGCTGTTGGGTATCCTCAAGAACACGGAACGACGTGGCGAGCATGAAGTCGCGGCTTCGAAGGACGAGGAGCCGGAGACCTCTCCGCGGCGCTCTGTGGCAACAGGTCGGCTCTGACGACGCATTCCGCGCTTCGATGAGGAGAATGGGTTGGCCGGTAGTGTGGACATGCCCGAGATCATCGTCACCCGCGGCGGGACCGTAGTCGCGCAGCGGTCGTTGGACCGCTCCGGTATCCGCCTGGGCCGAGACGCCGACAACGACCTGGTCCTGGATGATCCGACGGTCACAGCCAGGCACGCGGTGATCGTCCAAGAGGCCGGAGCGTGGTGGATCCGCAGCCCGGCCGACGAGCGAGGCCTGCGGGTGGCCGGGCGGGCGTGTCAGTCGCATGCCCTCGCCGACGGCGATCGGATCGGCATCGGTGCGTTCGAGCTTTGCTTCGCCGCGCCCGAGCGGGCGGATCTTGACCTGGACCGCACCCGGGTGTTCGACCCGTCCGACTCGTTGGATCTTCACCAGGACGACGCGGCCGTTGGAAGCGTCCAGGTCCCCGGCTACGAGATCATCCGAGAGACCGGGCGGGGGGGCATGGGCCGGGTCTTCGAGGCGGTCCAGATCTCGACCGAACGGACGGTGGCCCTCAAGATCATGCTGGAGGGGCCCTTCACCGACGCCAAGACGAAACGCCGCTTCGAGCGAGAAGTCCACATCGTCGCGTCGCTGCGGCACCCGAACATCGCGCAGATCTATGAATCGGGTCTGCACGAGGGGCGCTACTGGTTCGCCATGGAATTCGTTGACGGCCAGCCGCTCGACGCGCCCGAGGTGGTGTCGCGCCTGGGCCCGCGGGATCGGCTGGTGCTGATGGCGACCGTGTGTGAGGCCGTCGGACACGCCCACGATCGGATGGTCGTCCACCGCGATCTGAAACCCAGCAATATCCTGATCTGCAAAGACGGGCTGCCGCACATCCTCGATTTCGGGCTCGCCAAGGTGCAAGACGCCAGGCGCGATCCGGAGATGATGCTGTCGCTGGCCGGTGAGCTGATGGGCACGCCCGCCTACATGTCGCCCGAACAGACCGAGGGCGATCCGACCAAGGTGGATGCCCGCGCGGACGTCTACGCACTGGGCGTGATCTTTTACCAACTGCTGACCGGTCAGTTTCCCTATGACGTCCGCGGGCGATTGGATCAGGTCATCCACCGGATCGCCACCACCGACCCGACGCGACCGAGCCAGATCAGCAGAGAGATCAACAGCGAGCTGGAGGCGATTCTCCTCAAGGCCATCGCCAAGGACCCGGATGAGCGGTACCCGTCGGCCAAGGCGATGGGACAAGACCTGCGTCGGATGCTGGCGGGCGAGCCGATCCAGGCCAAGCTCGCCAGCCGCAGTTACGTGTTGACCAAGGCCCTCGCCCGCAATCGGCCGCTGCTGATCGGCGCCGTTGCCCTGGCCGGGGCCGTCGTCGCCAGCGTCCTGGTGACCCGGGCGTGGCTCGTGCCGTTGCCGAAAGCACCCCGTACCGACCAGCGCGCCGCCACAGCGATTGCCGAAGCGCCCCCACCGGCCGGAACCGCGGTCACCGAAGCCCGGTTGGCCGAACCCCCTGCCGTCGGGTCGCAACCCGCCGCCACGTCCCGGGCGATTGGAGAGCCGGGCGGTGCGGCCAGCCGTCCGGCCGCCAGCCGTCCGGCCGTTGTGGCCTCGCCAGCCACGGCGCCTGCGGCGCCGAGACCTCAGTCGACCGCACCAACCCCCCGACTCGCCGTTACCTCCTCGCCGGCCACGACGCCGGCCGACACGATGTCGACCGACACGATGTCGACCGACACGATGTCGACCGACACGATGTCGACCGACACGATGTCGACCGAGACCAAAGAACGTCACGCGCAGCGCTGGCTGGACAGGTTGTCGTCTCTGATGGATCGGGGCGACTATCTGCGGGCCCACCTGGCCCTTGAGCGCCTCAACACACGCTACTCGGACGTGGCAGCGGTTGCCCGATCGGGCGAAAAACTGAAGCGCTGGTCGGACCGGATCGAGGCCGAGCTGGGACCCGGGAGCCTCCGCGACGGCAAGGATTTCGTGCTGCACTCGCCGCCCTCAGACACCGCCGATTGGCGGGCCGCCATGACGATCGCCCAGCAGGTCGTCGCCGCCAACAGCGACGCCGGGATCGTCGTCTTGAGGATCCTGCTGGAGAGCGAGGCCGCCGGAACCAGGTTTCAGGTGATCGGCCGGGGCGTGGGGTTCTACGGCGGCAAGGACGTCACCATCCAACGAGACGCGATGAACGGCGATATCCTCTTCATCGGTCCGTCGGGCCAGGCCAGCCCGTCGCCTGGCATCGAGATCAAGTCGGCGCATCACCGTCCGGCCCGGATCGAGGTGAACCCCGCCCGGGGCCGGACGTCCCGATTCGGCGATGTGATCGTCCGCCAGGCCGTCCCGTAGGCGCGGTCTGGTGCGAAACGGTTTCGGCCTGCGTGACGCAGCGATGTGCCAACACCCGCGCGGTTCGCGCATGA
>CAYOGX010000743.1:0-3452 GCA_964403235.1 uncultured Planctomycetales bacterium
ACGGGCACGGCATCTACTACTACGTGCCGAGGTTGTTGAAGCATTTCAACACGAGCGAGATTAACGCGCTGATCGCGCCGCGTCCGCACCTGGCCATCGCCGGGAACCACGACCCGCTGACGCCGCCGGCCGGGCTCGACCGGATCGACGCGGACCTGTCAGCCGTTTACACCGCCTGCGGCGCGGACGAGGCGTGGCGATTGAGCCGCCACCAGACGGGCCACTTCGAGACCGCCGCCGGACGGGCCGAGGTTATGGCATGGCTGGACCGCTGGCTGTGAGCCGATCGCTGGCCGATCCCGGGGTGTTGACACTGTTCCAGGCGGCCTATAGGTTTGAAGCCCGGCGGAAGTGAGGGTGCTATGGACGTTCAAGTAGACCTGGCCCGGATCATCATCACCGAGACCAGCGACCAGCAGGTGATCGTCTTGAAGGAGCGCGACGGGGAACGCCAATTCCCCATCGTGATCGGTAGCTATGAGGCGTTCGCGATCGATCGTCGTCTCAAGGGGATTCAGCACCCCCGGCCGCTAACGCATGATCTGATGGCCAGCGTGATCGAGTCCCTTCACGGCGATCTCGAACGCATTGTTGTCTGCGACCTTCGCCAGGGGACGTTCTTCGCCCAGTTGATCATTCGGCTCGATGGCGAGCTGATCGAGGTTGATGCGCGTCCGTCCGATGCCATCGCGCTGGGCGTGGCGATGGAGACGCCCATCTTCGTCTCGGAGCACGTACTTCGCGAGGTGGCTTCCTGACCCGTATTTTCGGTGCGGCCGGCGCTGAGCTGCACGTCTTGACGATTTGGCCATGACCCTGAGCACGTCGCTGCCTGAGGTGGAAGGCTTCACACGGCGCATCAAGGGCCAGACGAACCCGTGGTTCGATCCGTCCGGCCCGGTGTTGGTGGTCCGCGCGCCGGCCCGGCTGGACGTAATGGGGGGGATCGCCGACTACACGGGCTCGCTCGTGCTGGAGATGCCCCTTCAGCGGGCGGTGGTGATGGGCATCCAGGCGCGGAGCGATCAGCAGGTGGTGCTCCGCTCGCTGGCGTGGGAGCGCCCGGGCCAAGAGGCGGAGTGCCGTTGGCCGCTCGCGTGGCTCTACGACGGGCAAGACGGGCACGCCGAATGTGGACGCTTCGCCAGCCGGTTCGACGGCGACGGCGCGGATTGGGCCAAGTACCTCGCCGGTGTCTTCTACGTGCTGTTGGAGGCGGGCGCGGTGTCGCATTTCGGGGGCGGGGCGACCGTCGTGTTCGACTCGACGGCCACGCCGCGTGCGGGCATCGGGTCATCGGCCGCCCTCGAGGTCGCCACGTATCAGGCGCTGGCGAAGCTGTTCGGCATCTCGCTCGAGCCGCTCGAGGCCGCCCGGGTCTGCCAACGCGCCGAGAACCACGTCGTCGGCGCGCCGTGCGGAATCATGGACCAGGTCACCAGCCTCATCGGTCAATCCGACGCGCTGCTCCAGATCCAGTGCCAGCCGCACGACGTGCTCGGCCCCCTGCCGCTGCCAGAAGGGGTGACGGCCGTCGGGATCAACTCCGGCGTCAAACACCACGTCGGCGGCCAGCGATACACCCAGGTGCGCGTGGCCGCCGCCATGGGACACCGCATCATTCTCGAGTGCATGCGGCGCGAGGGCGTCTCCGGCGACCCGACCCGGGGGTATCTGGCCAACATCCAGCCCGAGGACTACGTCGAGCGATTCCGGGACCATCTCCCGACGAAGGTGCGGGGCGAGGTGTTCCTGCGTCGGTACGGCGATACGGCCGATCCGGTCACCCGGGTCGACCCCGACACCGTATACAAGGTGCGATCTCGGACCGAACACCACATCTACGAGAACCGCCGGGTCCATCAGTTCGCCGAGCGGCTGACGCGGGCACGGCGGACCGCCAGCAAAGAGCCGCTGATCGAGGCGGGGCAATTGATGTACGCCTCGCACTGGAGCTACGGGCAGCGATGCGGGTTGGGCTGTATCGAGACCGATCTACTGAGCAACCTGGTCCGCCAGCGGGGTCCCGAGCAGGGGTTCTACGGGGCCAAAATCAGCGGCGGCGGCGCCGGCGGCACCGTCGTGGTCTTGATGGACGACACCGACCAGAACCACGCCTCGCTCCGCGAACTCACCAACCAGTACCACGAACGCACCGGACGGGAGCCCGAGTGCTTCGCCGGCAGCTCGTCCGGCGCGGTCGCGTTCGACGTACAGTGCATCGAATAGCCGTCGCGCGCCCACGATCCCCAACGCACATTCCGTTTGTCACCCGCTCGGTGCGTCTGATAGGATTGGGCGATCGGTGTGGCCTTTGCAGGTCGCACGAGCGTATCCCATCAGAAACGCGACCGTAAGGGAGCGTTCGTTGTTGGACCGACCGCTGCGGCACCGTCGCAGCCTAGACCAGGAGAAGGGGCCATGTCTGTATCGAGACGAGACTTCATCAAGGCGACGGCCGCCGGCACACTCGCGGGGCATCTGCCCGCGACCGTCGAGGCCGCGGACGGCAAGCGGCTCAACCTCCTGTGGATCATGACCGACCAGCAGCCGGTCAGCACGATCGGCGCGTATGGGAATCCGACCGTCAAGACGCCGAACCTGGACCGGATTGCGGCCGAGGGCGCCCGGCTCGATCGGTTTCACATCTCGGCGTTTCCGTGTTCGCCGTCCCGGGCGAGCATGTTCACGGGCCTGGAGGCCCACAACCACGGCGTGGTCAAGAACGACATCCCCCTGGCCGACGACGTTCCCGCCTTGGGCGACCTCCTCAAAGAGGCCGGCTACGCCACCGGCTACGTGGGCAAATGGCACCTGAGCGGAAACATGTACCCGGGTCGTCCGGGCCGGCACCCCTTCGACGGCAGGTGGGTCTACCAGCGCGTGCCCGACCCGCGCGGATTCAAGACCAAGCAAGTCGCCGGCGGCACCGGCGAGGACGCCCCGCACCACGGCTTCGACACCTGGTTCGGCGGCTGGAAGCACTACCACGACTATCTGCGGAGCATTGGCCTCGGCGAGATCGCTGACAAGAAGCAGGCTGGCAACCACAACGACCTGCCCAGCGGACCCGAGGGCACGCACATCTACTCCAAGCTGCCGCAGGAACATCACATGGCCTCGTTCTTCGCGCAGCGGTCGGTGGAATTTTTGCGACAGCAGAAGGGCTCCGACCGGCCGTTTGGTCTGGTCGTATCGTTCTACGGCCCACACCTGCCGGTCGCGCCGCCCAAGCCGTGGGACGAAATGGTTCCGATGGCCAAGGCCCCCCTGCCGGCGAACCACCGCGACGACCTGAAAGGCAAGCCCGTCCGACAGCGGGCCAACAACAGGTGCTACAAGCTGCCCGTCTGGAACGACGATCAGTTCCGCGATTACGTCCGCCGCTACTGGGGCTATTCCAGCTACATCGATCAGCAGATCGGCCGCGTGCTCGAGGCCCTCAACCAGTC
>CAYOGX010000744.1:0-3451 GCA_964403235.1 uncultured Planctomycetales bacterium
GGTACGCGCACCAGTCCCTCGTAGAACCGTGCGCCCTTCAGAACCAGTCCGTGGGCGCCTAGCATCTCGCCGTGGTCACTGGTAAAGATCACGATCGTGTCGTCCCGTAGCCCGCGCGCATCGAGGTGAGCCAGGATGCGTCCGAACTGCTCGTCCACCAGCCCGATCATCGCGTAATACGCGGCCTGCAATTTCCGGACGTCCTCGTGCAGCCCCAGCGCGCCGCCGCCGCCGTACGACGGGGGCGTGGCGCCTTCGGTCGCGATCGGCCCGGGCGGGCGTGACTTCGTCTGGAAATCGACCGGTTCCAGCGCGCTCTGGGCCTCGATATCGCTTTCGCGGAAATGCGGCCCGGGCATCCCTTCCGGGTCGAAACGCGCGAGCCAATCCTTCGGCGGATCGAACGGCGGATGCGGATCGAACGGGTTGACCGTGATCAGCCAGGGCGTGTCGCCGGCCTCGTCGATGAAGTCGATGGTCCGTTTCGCACACCACGTCGACTGGTGCAGTTCCGCCGGCACACCGTCGTCGCTGGTAACGAGGTCTTCAAGCGACGCCCCCTTCTCCGCCACCCAGTCCATGTAGTCGTACCCGCCATGGGGGCGGGGCGCGTGGCTGTAGGCGTACATCGTGTAGCCGTCGTCCGCACGGGCCTCCGGCGCGTCGTACGCGCAGGCCAGATGGAGCTTGCCGACATTGCCACAGACATAGCCCGCATCGGCGAACAGCTTCGTCACCAGCGGCAGGTCCGTCTCGAACCTGGCGTTGCCATTGCGGTTGGCGCGGATGGTCGACGGATACATGCCGGTAAGGAAACTCGACCGGCTGGGGGTGCAGATCGGCGACTGGCAGAAGGCGTGGGTAAACGAGGTGCCCGACGCCACCAGCCGGTCCAGCACCGGTGTCGACACGTGCGGGTTGCCCAGCGCTCCAATGGTGTCGAAGCGCTGCTGATCGGTCGTGAACCAGAGAATATTGGGTCGTTTGGACATGGTGAGCTTCCAGGGGAAGAAATTACAATTCTGTAGGAACACTAGCCGAATTCGCCCCATCGACCCAGCGAGTCGACGACATCGCGCAAATACGGGTATGAAACGCGTAGTTTTGCAACACGACGGGAGGATTTCGCGTGGCAAGAGTCGGATTCATCGGCCTCGGGCAAATGGGAATGCCGCTTGCGGCCAATCTGGCGAAGGCAGGACACACCGTCACCGCTTTCGACATCGATCCACGACGCCTGCAGGACGGCGCGCGTCACGGCCTCGACATGGCGGCATCGGCCGCCGCTGCGGTTGCCGGCGCCGACTTCGCGATCACCATCCTGCCGATGCCGGCCGATGTGGAGGAGATCGCGCTTTCCGCCGGCGGGGTGGTCGCGAGCCTGAAGCGCGGGGCACTCTACATCGACATGAGCACCATCGATCCGCTCACCGTGCGCCGCGTCGGTGAACACGTCGCGGCGGCCGGCGCCACCATGATCGACGCCCCCGTCACCCGCTCCGTCGACATGGCGTGGGAAGGCAAGTCCGCACTCCTGATCGGTGGAGAGCCCGAAGACGTGGCGCGCGCCGAACCGCTGCTCGAGGCCGTCTCGAATCTCCGCACCCACTGCGGCCCCCTCGGGAACGGCGCGGCGATGAAACTCGTCAACAACTTCATGGCCCACGCCATCCTGGGGTCGGTGGTCGAATCTCTGGCGATCGGCCTCAAGTCGGGCCTCACGCTGGAAACGATCATGACCGCGACCGAACGCTCGGGCACCTTCAACAAGATCCTGCTGGAGGTGTTGCCGACTCGTGCGTTCGAGGGCGACTTCTCGCCGGGTTTCCGCTCTGCGCTCGCGCTGAAGGACACCCGCCTTGCGCTTGACCTCGCCCGCAACGTGGGCGCCGATCTCGCCATCGGCCCGGTGGTGGAGCGCTTGCTGGCCGAGATCGTCGAGACGACACCGGACCTCGACTTCACGGCCCTGCTCAAGCGTCAGGAAGATCAGGACGGCTTCGCCGCGCGGCTCAACAAGGCGTAGCCGCGCCGTCGACGGTGCGTGCCTTGCTATAGCGTCAGCATAGCCGAGTCCCCACAGGACCGGGCGTCGTGGCCGGCACTACGACGGCCAATCAACGGAACGGGAAGCGTCGGAGAATCGATCGTAGATCGTAGTAGATCGTAGGGCGGGCTGAGCGCAGCGATGCCCGCCGAATCCGGCAGCCGCATGAAGGGTTGACTTGCACCGGCCGCAAGCCGTGAATTGTCCTTGGTCGATCCCGCCCCGGAGTATTCTCACCTCGGCCGGTTGTGGCGCCATCCCGTCGGCCCGGCTGGAGTCGACCACGGGATCGGCGGGCATCGCTTCGCTCAGCCCGCCCTACGAATTCCACGAATTCCATGGCAACGACGGCGCGGCCTCACCGATGGCCGTGGCGCGTACCCGGCCCGCGCTACGAAGGCCAATCAACGGAACGAGGGTTGCCCCCACCCGCCTCCCTCGCCCCTGCGAGGGTCCAGGGAGTTACGTCACACGGAACCCCAGAAAACCGGGCGGCGTTTCTCCCGAACCGCTCCGCCCTGCCTCCAAACCCTGGACCCCGGCCTTCGCCGGGGAAGCGGTCGCGCGCTTCGACCATCGGCATCTGGCCGTCGACACGGGCGTAGCCTTGGTAGCGTCAGCGGAACCGAGGTCCCCGGAGAGCCAGGCGCCGTGGCCGGCACCTCCGAGCAACGACGATCCGGCCTTCCGCCGTGCCGGCCCCGCGCCGCCGCCACGCGGATCGCGCGTCAGTTGCAGAACCCGATCTGGATGTATCTCGACTGGGCGCTGCTGGCATCAAAGGTTCCGGCCGGCCAATCCTCCCAGTTCCGGCAGAAGCCGAAGCTGCCCTTGTTGCAGCGGCAGAAACCGGACGAGCAGTGGTTGTTGTGATGGCAGTATGCGCCCGGCTGACCCGTTCCGTCGCGCGGCGAGCACTTCTGCCCATCGGCACAGTAGCCGGAAATGCAGTGGCCGTTCCGCGAACAGAACGAGCCGTTCTGCCCGTCCTGAACCGGTCCGGCCGAAGCCCCGAGCGGAGCCATCATCAGTCCGGCCAGAAACGCCAGGACAACCACGCGCAAGAAGTTACGGATCATCTCAATCCTCCGTGTCCAGAGCCCGCCCTCGGCCGGTAACGTGCCGCCACGGCCGGCCGATGGCAAGTACTGGAAACAGGATCGGCGCTGCGCTGCATGCCGGTTACTGGTGGATCGACCGAGACACTCAAATCCCGTTCCATTGACCGGATGGCAGCTCGCAAGCCATTCAAATGTCTCGACACGTTGATCCATCTGGAAATGAAGCCAGTGGTTCGAAGTGTCAGAGTCGAACACTAGGCCATGTAGAGACCGCCGTTCACGTCCAGCGAAACGCCCGTAACGTAGTCCGCCAGCGGCGAGGCGAGATACAGAACCGCGCCCG
>CAYOGX010000745.1:0-3444 GCA_964403235.1 uncultured Planctomycetales bacterium
AGAACGGCGCTAGTCGAACAGGTCGAGCTGGTCTTGGTCGATGACTCGGCTGTCGAACGGGCCGCCGGGGGTATCGGTCGTCAGGCGGTCGCCGGTACGGACCTGGTCCGGGTCGGTGACGATCCGCTTGGTGCGTCGGTGGCGGGTGATGGAAAATCCGCGGTGCAGGACGGCCTTGTGACTCGACGCTTGCAACCGGGTCGACAGGCTCTCCAGCTCGCGGGCGTGTTGGCGTTGGCGGTTCTCGACGGCGTGAGCGAGTTTTTCGGCCAGGTGGGCCAATGCGTCGTGGCAGCGGGCGACGGCGTGTCGGGGTGAGCTGGCTTCCAGGGCCTGGATCATCCGGGCCAGCCGGCGCTCCGCGCGGAGATTCCGTGCCCCCTGGGCCCAGCGGAAACGGTATTCCACCTCGGCCAGTTGGCGATGCCGGTGCTGTAGGAGCCCCTGGGGGTGGATCGTGCCCAAGGCGACCTCGCAGCGGTGCAGCGTCCGGCGGAGCGATTCGATCCGTTGCGAGACGACCAGCGACAGTCGCAGGCCCAACTCGTCGACCTGTTGCTCGCCACGGCGGACGGTTCCCATCGGCTGGCGAAACAGCTCGAACCGCTCGATGCCGGCCACGTCTTTTCGGGCCAGGTCGAGCCGATGTCGCGTGACGCGGCGGAGTCGGGTCGAGACGGTCTCGACGGCCTCGAGGACCTCGTCGAGCGACGGGACGGCCAGCTCGGCCGCCGCCGTCGGCGTGGCCGCACGGACGTCCGCGACCAAGTCGCTGATGGTCACGTCGACCTCGTGGCCCACCGCGCTGATGACGGGGATCCGGCTGGCGACGATCGCCCGGGCGACGATCTCCTCGTTGAACGCCCACAGGTCCTCGAGCGACCCGCCGCCGCGACCGACGATCATCAGATCGATCCCGCCGAGCCGTTCGGCCTGGCGGTTCAGGGTCTCGACGGCCGCGGCGATTTCCCCGGCGGCGCCCTCGCCCTGCACGCGGACCGGATGCACCACGAGCGTCACGCACGGGAAGCGTCGCGCGACGGTTCGGATGATATCGCGAATGGCCGCCCCGGTCGGGCTGGTCACGACGGCGATCCGCTGCGGATACTCGGGCAGCGGCTTTTTGCGCGACGGATCGAACAACCCCTCGCGCTCGAGCTTCTCGCGGAGTTGGCGGAACGCCAACTCGAGTTCGCCCACGCCCTTGGGCTCGAGCTTTCGGGCGTAGAACTGGTACTGTCCCCGCGGCTCGTAGACGTCGACGCCGCCGGTAACCAACACCTCCATGCCGTCGGTCGGCTGAAACTTGAGTCGCCCCGCCGCCGCCCGCCACATCACGCATCGCAGCTCGCTGGCGGCGTCCTTGAGTGTGAAGTACAGATGGCCGCTGGTCGGCTGCGAGACGTTGCTCAGCTCGCCCGTCACCACGACCGTTGGCGGCAGGTGATCGACGATGGCGCGTTTGACCATCTGTGTGAGTTGCGAGACCGTCAGCGGCTTGGCGACCGACCCATCCTGCCGCGGCGCGCCAGGGGGCCGCTCCTCCGGAGGGACGGTGATGCGGTCGGGATCGAACGGCTTGCGGGCCACCGGGCCGCCTCCTGCCATTCAGCTCGTTGCCTGCCTCGGACAGTCGTGTGCCACTGGCAGCTCGCCTGCCAGTGCAGCCAGGCCAGTCGCACACGTCATCCTTGGTCGAAGTGAGCCTTACCTCCCGGGGCCCGACTCGGTCCGGTCCCCGCCGCACGCGGCGGGGCTAAACGGAATCCAACGAGGGCCTCAATCGCTCAGGCCGTGCTCCTTCCGGATCCGTTCGTAGATGGCACGAACGTCCGGCGGCATCTCGTCGACCGAGTGATAGGTCTGCTCGCGGCCCGAGGCGTTTTTGAACGTGATGGTCTGTTGGCCTTGGACGCCTTCGCCGCTGGCACGTAGCGCCTCGATGCGGGCACGGATCTCCGGAGGGACCTCGTCGAGGGAATGGTAAACCTGCGTCTCCCCCGTGGTGCCGTCGGTGAGCTCGACCCCTTCGGTCTTTCGAATGACCTTCGTTTCCACACGCATCCCGTCAAGGCCCGGACCACCTGACTCGAGCCGCACATGGACCGGGAACAGCTTCCGCAGGAGCGACCCAAGCCATCCGCCCCACCCGCCTGTCTTGTGCACGGGGGCGTAGCATCCGGGGCACGTGTTCTGGCCGGTCGGGATCTCGGTGCCACATTTCGAGCAGTACATGGCCTGGGCCTCCGACGTGGGTCCTCGCGGGTGCCTCAGCATTATACGCCCATCCGCCCGGCAGGCCATCTCTTTTGGTTCTTGTCTTGAATTCCGGCAGGCTCGGGCCTATCTGTTTGTCGATACGGTGGCCGCGCAGGAGGTCATCCGTCCCGATCGACAGGTTCGTTGGGCCTGTGGAGAACTGCCATGAATCTCCTCACCGCGCTCGCCTCATGTTTCGTCGGTGCGGCACCGACGCCATCGCTGGTGATCCCGCAGATTCCCGATCCCCCGCCCGCCATCGATGGCCGGCTGGACGAGTGGCAGATGCGACCCCTGCGGCTGTCCTACAACGATCCCAAACAGGTGGTCTACGGCAAGACGTCCTGGACCGGTCGGGGCGACCTGTCCGGCTGGACGACGTTTGGTTGGGACAACCGCTACCTGTATGTCGCCGCCCACGTCGTCGACGAGAAACACTGCCAGCCCAACAAGGGCCGGAACATGTACCGCGGTGACCACCTCGAGCTGTTCGTCCATTTCCCTCGCCACGGCGCCGGTGACAAGGCCGGCGTGGTGTTCCAGTTTGGCCTGAGTCCTGGCAACTTCGCAAACACGGGCGACCCGTTGGCGGACATCAAGCCCGAGTCCATCGTGTATTGTCCCGACGACCGGCATGTTCGCGTCCTCGTGGCTGCGCAGCGAACGACCGGCGGCTACGAGATCGAGGCGGCCTTGCCGTGGTCTGATCTGGGCGTCGAACAGCCGACGCTCGGCATGGCGTTCGGACTCGACCTGTGTCTCGGTGATACCGACGCCGACACGCCCATCCAGGAGACGTTGTCGAGCCTGCTGACGAGTCCGTGGCGTGTCCGTAGTCCGGCCAGGATGATCGCCACACGCCTGGGCAACGCCGACGGCAAGGCGCCGGCGGCGGACAAGTCAAGCGTCGAAGGGCAGCCACTGGTCGCCGGCGTCGAGCTGGCCCCGGGGAAACACAAGGACGTCACCTTCACGCCCGCGAGACGGCCGAGCGGCACCAAGGCCGTCCTCACCCTTGAGGGCCGATTGGGCAGCCAGAAGGTCGCCGGTGGAACTCAGGCACTCCATCTGTCCGTCAATGGCAAGGACGTCGAGGGGGACAGGCTCCTGAACAAACCGGCTGAGTTCACGTTTTACGACGGTCGGATCTTGTCGAGTTGGAAGTTGTCGGGCTTCTTCGTCTAT
>CAYOGX010000746.1:0-3442 GCA_964403235.1 uncultured Planctomycetales bacterium
GATCATCGTCTTGCCCCCCCTAGTCTACTTCCTGGCATTGTCGCTCACCTTTGCGCATGCTCGGCACCGCATCATGTGTGATTACTTGTTTCTTATCCCGCTCGCGGCCCTTCTCTCGGACGTTTTGCTCGGCAGTGAAGAACTTGGAACGCGCCCGTCGCGAAAGATCAAGATTGCCGGGACAGCGCTCGTGGTCCTGGCGAGCATGTCTGCCTATGCCGCCGGACTCCAAGAATGGTACCGTGTCTTGGCGCTACCACCGGCGCGTGGCCCGGAGATGCTGGGGCTCTTGGGTTACCGTGTTGCTCCGGTAGAGTTCGCCGCCGATGTTGATCGACACAGGAGCCTCCAGGGGCGCGGCACGGAGGTATCCGTCAAGCGAGAGGAAGATGGCATCCGCTGTGAGGTCAAGGCTATCCGCAGGAAGCTGGCACGGTATTCCGGGGGGATGCAGTTCTCCGTCCCAGAATTCGACCTGTTGCGACTCGATCTAACCCTCCTGAATGCCGAGAACGTGGAGAGCGTTTGGGTGGACGGGTATGACGGCAAGGACAGGGTCTTCAGATCGGAATGGGTCCCGTCGATGTCGAAGCGACCGCCAGGAAAACGCGCCGCCCATATCGTTTTTCCGGGCGTTCCCCTCGGCGAGTTCTCACCCAGGGGTAAGACCAGGGCCGGTACTGTCAAGTGGATACACGTCCTCCTGCACGTTCCCCCTCATTCACAGGCCGCCTTCATCTTGCACGAAGCACACACGGGGGTACGGATGTCCAGTAGGCAAGGTTCGGACCCTGTCCCTTGACCGATGGCACCTGTCCTCCCTGCGCTTGCTGTCAGCGCTATGGACAACACGGTCTTGCACCTAATCGTGCACCGGCGTGGTGGTCAGGCGGAGCAAGTCGCACAGGAACCGGTCGAGGCCGGCGACCTCGGCCAGCCGGAACCAGGCGTAGACGACGGTGCCGGCCTTGGGGTCTTTCGAGCCGAAGGCGGCAACGGCCTCGCCCCAGTCGCGCCCGTTCTTGTCGACGAGCTTGATCAGCGGTCGGTAGGGCTGGCCGGGGTCGCGGTCGTTCGGTCGGTAGGCTGGCCGCCATCGCAGGTCGCCGCCGGCCGGCCAGGGCAACGTCGACGGCAACGACGGCAGCGTGCGGGTCACGGTGAACTTGAGCTCCAAGTCGCTCGGGGGACGCTCGAAACCGGCCGGTCCGTTGTCCTGCTCGAACGGCTTGCCGCTCTTGGTTGCCCTCGAGCCCAGGAGTTGCAGGTCGAACCGCTGTCCCGCGCGGACCGCCTTCCGGTTGCCGTCATAGTAGAACGGGAACGGCATATCGCTGAACACCAGCAGGTTCCCACCGGCGGCGGTGTAGGCCGCGATCGCCTGCGGCACGTCATTGTCCGACGTGACCTTCGTCGGGTAGGACTCGCCGCTCGTGTAGATCAACAGACGATGCGACTCGGGTGTGATCTTGCCGGCCACCAGATCTGCCGGCTCGATCAAGTCGAGCCGGTCCGTCACGCGGAGCAGCCGCATGCCGACCGGACCGAGCCCGTTCATCAGCCCGATCCGCGTTCGGACGCGTTTGGCGAGCACGTCCTTCAGCGCGCCGTCGGCCTTGGCGGTGGACTTGACCGCCGCGACGGCGGCGGGTTTCGGTTTGGAGGCGCGCCACTTCTTGGCCCACTCGGCCGTGGCCTTGAGGTAGGCGTCGCCCAGCTCCGCCGACGGCTCGATCTCGCTGCCCTCGTGCCATTCGTTGAAGGACGTGATCAGGATCCAGTCGGGCTGGGTCTCAAGGGCGACCTGCCATTGGGCGTCGTATAGTCGCCCGTCCGCGCGACCGAGGGCGGCGCCCGGCTTGCGGATCTTCGTGTCGTCGTAGCCGGGCACGATCGTCGCGCAGGCGACGTGGCCGTGCGGCTTGGCGAACTCCACGGACTTGGTCATGTGGTCTCGAGCGATCTTCGACCAGGCGGATTCGGGCTTCTTGAGGTACGACCCCATCGTGTTGTAGCTGTGGATGCCGTCGAACAGGACGCCGTAGCCACTGCGGATCCCGTCGGCGATGGCGAGCCAATCTACGCCGCTCCGCGCCCGGGCCAAGGCCAACGCCTGAACCCACTTGACGTCGCCCAGTTGGCCCATGACGCGGCCATACAGAAAGATCACCGGCCGCCCGGCGACCCGCAACCAGGCCGGGTGCGAGCTATACGTCTTGGCCAGGTAGTTCAGGTCCCTCGCCGCCGACTCGATCGTGGACGGCTTGCCGCGGACGACCTCGAAGTAGACGGTCACCTTTCGCCCGTGCTTGGCGGCGCAGTCGAGGATGACGGGCATCGCCTTGTCGGTGTGATCGCGGGGCCCCCACCAACTGGCGATGGGCACGTCGATGCCGGCCTGGACGAGCTGACGCATGTGACGATCGACGAGCGCCGGGTCAGTCGAGTCATAGGGCCCGCCGACGGGCCAGCGCAGCGAGGCCGGCGCATCCTTCTTGGCCGCGTCCCAGTTGCCCCAATGCCGCCCGCGGTCACCGGTCCTCTCGGTCCCATACCACGGGTAGTAAAACGTCATTACGTAGCGGCCGACCTCCGCGTGGTGCCGCGTCATCCGCGCACGAAGCCCCTTGAGCACGTCGTCGTTCGACGCCGCCATCGTCATGAGCGGACCTGCCAGCAAGGCCATCACAGCCATCGTCACCGGTCGCATGGCCATCCTCCCTCAGCGCAACGAGTCAACTCGACGACCGCGACGTCCCGTCGCCCGGACCGCGCGGCGGACTACTAATCGTCGGCCGAACACTGGTCGTAGAATTCCGCGTAGTCCGGCCGGTCGTCGCCGGACAGTGCCTGGATGGCCGCTCGCGGATGACGGTTCAGTTGGGCCGTGATGCCGTACGGCACCTCGTAGCCCCACGTGATCTTGTCCCGTAGCGGCTCGAAGTGCTCCTGGATGCAACGGAGAACCGGCCGGATGTGGAACTTCGGATTCCGCAGGAACCCCAGCAGCAGCTCCAACGGGCAGTTGCCGGCGCCCCGGCCGATGCCCAGCATCGTCGCGTCCAGACGATTCGCGCCCTGGATGATCGCGTCGATGGTGTTGGCATAGGCCAGTTGCTGGTTGTTGTGCGCGTGGATGCCCACCTGCTTGCCAACCTTGCTCGCGGCGGCCAGGTAACGCCGCATCAGATCCTGAATCTGCTCGCTGTACAGGGACCCGAAGCTGTCGACCAGGTAGATGGTGCTCGCCGGCGTCTCGGCCAGGACGTGCAACGCCTCGTCGAGCTCGCGGTCCTTGACGACTGAAATGGCCATCAGGTTCGCCGTCGTCTCGTAGCCCTTGTCGTGGGCGTCCTTGATCATGTCGACGGCCGTCGGGATCTGATGGATGTAGGTGGCGACGCGGATCACGTCCAAGACGCTCTGTTCTTTCGGCAGGACG
>CAYOGX010000747.1:0-3440 GCA_964403235.1 uncultured Planctomycetales bacterium
TACCACAGCAGCAACGCCGACAGGATCGCGGCGAGCAGCAGCGGTCGGCGCGGCCGGACCGGATCCGTCATCGACACGTAGTAGAGGATCAGGAAGACGCCGACGAGGCCGAACGCGAGCGTGACGTTCCAATGCAGAAACGTCAGCAGCCAGTTGTCGAAGAGGATGCGCTTGGGCCAGCCGACGAAAGTGAGCATGCACAGCACGCCGACGATCGCGCCCGTTCGACCAAAGCGCCGGACCAGAGCGAGATAACAGGCGAGCGACAGGAGTACGTAGCGTAGCGGCAACGCCAGATAGAAGTACGCGGTGGGAGCGTCGGTGCCCGCGGCACGGCGGATCAGGTCGCACCAGACGTCGGGCATCATGTGATAGGCCCATTGGTCCGCGCCGACGATGTAGGGGACGGTCGCCGCGGGCACGCCACGGGCCAACTCGCCCACGAGCATCGTATGAAGGATGTGGTCGGAGGTGGCCATGATGAGGATCCGACCGTCCTGCACCTCGACCACCGATATGGGCAGGCTCCACAAGACCGTCATGCCCAACGCCACCCACAGCACAGGCGCGTCTGAGGCGGTGACCAGTCCGATCAATCGCGCTCCCGGTTGGCGATGCCATCCCCGCACGAGCGGCACGGCCAGCGCCAACACGATCATCAGCGGCGCGAAGAACGACGAGAGTCCGAGCCAGCACAGCGTGTACCACAGCACGGGCGTGAGCAGCGTCCCGAGCAGCATGGAGGACAATAACGTCTCGAACGGACTGGCGGCGCGGACCCCGAAGATCATGCGCTGGGCCAGATAGCCCGGAATAACGCCGAGCACGTAGAGACTGCCGACGGCCCGGAACCCCACCATCAGGTCAAGCCCGTGGTCCAGAAAGAGGTAGGCGATCAGCACGACGGGACAGGCGACGAGCGATGCGAGGCCAACCGTGTCACGCCAGCGAATGTCCGTTCGCCCGATCGGCGCACAGGCGGCCCCAGGAAGGCCGGGGCCGCCCAAGCGAACATCTGTTGCGCCAATCAACAACCCGTTCATCCTTGAACCCTCAAAGTGCGGCTGCGAGGTCGAGCTCCTTCTCGACGCGATAGACGGTAACGTCCCCTCGCTGAAACACCGGCGTCAAGACCGACGCGTCCGCGTGCAGGTTCGCGACCGAACCGTCCGCAATCACGTAGTCCACGTTGTAGCGAGCCAGGATGACGCGGGCCGATGTGGCGTCCGCGCCCCCGTAAAATTCGTCGATGTCCGCCATGATGGCTTCGGTGTCGTAGCATGACCGATACAGGTGACCGTTATCGAGCACGGTCCGCCGTTGCGTAAGCAGGCTGGGGGCGTGATGGACGTCTCGGAACATGGGGTGGAGGACAACGGCGTCGGGCGGTGTGGCCGATTCGACGTACCGACAGCACGCGTAAAGGCCCGGGCTGATCTCGCGACCGTGGCGAATGGCCCGAAACGTGCCACCGTGAAGCAACGAGGCGTTGTAGACGAAGGCGGCCAGCAAGGCGACCGACGTAGCCGCCGTCGCCAATCTGCCCCGCGCCGACAGACGCCGGACGACGTCGACGACAACCGGTCCGGCCAGGACGAGTAGCACTGCGTCGACCAGGAATAGCACGTGCATCGAGACGTTCCAGACCTGCGTCCTGTCCACCGGAAAGACCACAAACCCCATGGCGCACACCAGCAGGATCAACAGCATCAGCGCGTCGAAGGCGTTGACCCGGCGCCATGGCCTGGCGAACCCGCAATAATGCACGAGATACGGCACGACCAGAAGACCGAGATGGAACTTGCGAAGCACCAGGAGCGCGAACTTCGCGGGATACGCCAGCAGCGACGGCAGGGCCTCGATCGTCGGGATCACCGTCCCGTTGATCAACGTAGAGGTGAGGGTTGAGCCCCACCAGGTGAAGGCCGCGAGCGTTCCCCACCACCAATCCACGAACGCCAGCGGCTTGATCACGAACATGCCGTGCATGTCCGCTGTGGACACGTCCAGCCAGCGAACACCTGCCAGCATTGCCTGAACCGCGAGACACAGGCCCAGCCAGCGGTAGTCCCGCCGCCTGGCCAACACGACAAGGCACAGAACCGTCACGGCAGGCGTGACGGCCAACGCGAAGTTGGCCTTGTACCACAACAGCACGACGGACAATGTCGAGGCCAACAGCAGAGGCGCACGCGTCCCCACGGCGTCGAGGATCGAAACGTAGTACAAGATGAGAAACACGCCCATCAGCCCGAAGGTCGTGGGGTAGCTGTGGAACAGATAGGTCAACAGCCAGTTGTCCAGGAGCGCCCGACCCGGATACCCGACAAACGCCAGCATGCAGAACACACTGGTCAACGCCGCCGGTCGACCGAATCGTCGGACCACCGCCAGATAGCACGCGAGCGAAACGAACAGGTAACGCAGCGGCAGGGCCAGGAAGAAGTACGCGGTCCGCGCATCGGTGCCGGCGATCCGACGAATCAGGTCGGCCCACACGTCGGGCATGTGGTGGTAGGCCCATTTGCTGGCGCCGGCGATGAAAGGCACGGTCTCGGCGGGCACGCCGCGGGCCAACTCGCCCACGAGCATCATGTGCAAGACATGGTCCGTGTTCGCCGTGATGAGGACCCGATCGCCCTCCACCCGCACCGGCGAGACCGCCAGACCCCACAGGACCACCATGCCCAACGCCATCCAAAGCATGGGGACATCGACCGGGGCGACGAGCCGACGCAGTCGATCCGCCGTTTGCCGGTGCCATCCGCAGGTAATCGGCACCACAACGGCGGCCGAAAACGCCAACAGCCAGAAAACCCATCCCGCGCCAACCCAACACAGCGCGTGCCACACCAAGGGCGTCAGCAACGTGCCAAGCAGCAACGAGGACAACAGGGTCTCAAACGGCCTGCCCGATCGCAGGCCAAACACGAATCGCTGCGCCAGATAACCGGGGATGACGCCGAGGACGTAGAGCCCCACCACGCCCCTCGCCCCCGTCAGCGGATCGAGCCCGTGGGCCAGCGCAAGGTAGGCGACCATCACCACCGGGCAGGCGATCAGTGAGGCCGGACCGATGAGGTCCGTGAGCCAGACCGTCCCGATCAGGTCGGTCCGCCTCACTGGCCCGAGGAGGCCATCCCGTCGCTGTGGTATGTTCGCGGTAGCGGCGTCCATCGCCGTGTGCACCCGTTCCGTCAGGCTGGGGTATCCGCCCAGTTCCGTCCTAAGTTATCGGTTCTACGTAAGGCCCACTTGTCTTGATTCCCCAAAGTCCGCCTGCGCGCGCGAAGGTGGGAGAACGGGAAGGATAGCAGAAGGATGCCGGGAGCATGCCTTCCATAACATTCTGCACAGAAGTATGTTAGCGAGACGACAGAGGAGAGGCGAATCCGGTCCAAGTCAGCGGGCCCTGAGCGGGGCCCCGGAGGATGACCCTC
>CAYOGX010000748.1:0-3428 GCA_964403235.1 uncultured Planctomycetales bacterium
AACCCGTCGTCGCGCCCGCGCACGATCGTGCAGCGGGCCCGCCCGTCGCGGACCAGCCACAGCTTCTCGTCGGCCGACGCCGACGCGCTCCAGATCAGAACAACCACCGCACAGCAACCGGCGACGTATCCCATGTCTCATTCGTCTCCGACAAACGCGTCCAAGCAGGTCCGACCCAATCCGAGCCGCGACCGTCAGCGCGGGTGCCATGGACAAACTTGTTTGCCCATGGCACCCGATGTGACGGTCCGCACGGCGGACGCTACTGATTGTATCCACGGGGCCGTTGCCAGGATAGGGAGTGGACGCGCCGCGATGCTACAATAGCGCGTGCGATGGAGAAACTGTTACGTCAAATCGTCTTTCCCGTGTCGCCCGAACACACATGCCCGTACCTACCCGACCGCCAGGCACGGGAGGAGATGTTCCTGGCCCACACGATGGCCCCCGACGACTACCGGTTGTTGATGGACCTCGGTTGGCGGCGGAGCGGCTGCCTGTTTTACAGGCCCCGATGTGAGGGTTGCCGCGAATGCGTGCCCATTCGCGTGCGGACGGACGCGTTTCGACGCAGCCGATCGCAACGCCGCGTCTGGCGACGGAACCAGGACCTCGACGTCGTGGTCGGCCCGCCACGCCTGACCGACGAGAAACACGAGCTCTACGCCCGCTATCTCCGCCAACAGCACGACGGGACGATGGGCGAGGACCGCGAGGACATGGAGCGATTCCTGTACGCATCCCCCATCAACACGCGGGAGATCTGCTACCGGCTTGGCGGGCGGCTGGTCGGCGTGGGCATCGTCGACGTCTCATCGACGGCCGTCAGCACCGTTTACTTCTACTTCGACCCGGACGATCATCGTCGCAGCCCCGGCACGTTCAGCATCCTCTGGGAGATCGATTGGGCCCGGCGGCATGGGATCGCGTTCTACTATCTCGGCTACCTGGTCCGGGGGGTGCGGACCATGTCCTACAAGGCGAGGTTCCGGCCGCACGAGCTGCTGGGCCCGGACGGTAAATGGCGACCGGCGGCGTACCGGTAGTCAGGACCTGGCGCCCAGCGACTCGAACTTCTCGAACAGCTTGGGCCTCTTGGCCTTGAGTTCGTCCGCATCCTTGAACTGCAAGGTCAGCTCGCTGTCGTCACGACGGAGGTGAACGGTGATTTTGCCGTCCGCGTCCACTTCGAAGCGGGTGGTCGGCGCCGGCGATTCCTGCGTGGCAGGGGCCGGCTGATCCGGCGACGTCAATCGCCGGCGCAGTCGCTCGAGTCGCTCTTCGAGTTGCTTCTCCAGGTCGCCGTGCCGTTCCCTGAGCGCGTCAAGCTTCTTCTCCAACTCCTGGCTCCACTCCTTGTACTCCTGGTCGAGCAGGTCGTGGAGGCGTTCCCGATCGGGCAGATCCTCGACGCCGGGCAGTCTGTAATGCAGATCCTTCAACCAGCGCCGGTACCTGTCGACAAAGGGACGGCGCCCGACGCCCTGCCTCGGCATCAACGGTCGCTTGGGGGGAGTTGCCTTGAGCCCTTCTCGCTGGTCGACGGTCGCTTCGCAGTAGACCTTGTAGGCCTCGGGATCGGACTTCTTCAGCTCAGCCGGCGTCTCGTACGTCCGCTCGCGGACTTTCTCGGCGTCGCCCTTTCGCTGCGTCCGACGCACCGTGATCGGGCCCTCCACGTTGCCTTGGACCTCAATGACCTGCCCCTCGTGGACGACACGGGCCTGAAATCTCTGGACCGGGCCTTCCTCTTTCTCAAACCAGAATCGACCTTGCTTGCGGCCCCGGCGCGGGAGCACCCTGTCGAACAACGGTGGGATGTCGTCCAGCTCACCGAGGTCCTCGAACGTCCAACCGTCCGGGCCCCGGCGGAATATCCTGCCTCGGATGCCAACACGGTCATCGAGGAGGGCATCGGGCAGCCGGTCGTACTTGTACTCCACGGCCGCCGGTGCCTCCGGGCGACCGGCCAGCGCGACCTGGACCTCCTTCTTTTGGCCCTTGCGGATAACGACCATGGCGATCTTGTCGCCCGCTCGATGCGCACCCACACGCTTGGTCAAATTATTGGGCGAGTCGATCTGATCCGAATCCAGCCGGACGATCAGGTCGTAGCGTTCGAGCCCGGCCTTGTCGGCCGGACTGTCCTTGGCCACGTTGAGGACCATCACGCCGACGCTGTCCAACGCCAGGTGGGCGTCGAGGGACCTGGGCACCGGGCCGATCCGGCATCCCAGCCAGCCAGCCTCCTCGGCGCCCGACACCGACGTGGTCGTGACCATGCCACACACAGCCGCTACCAGGAATGCACATGCCGTTCTCATCGCAACGTTCTCCGACCTCGACGAGATGATTCGTCCCTACAAATCACCCGCAACCGGGATCCGAACCGTCCGAGTCCGATCGATCTCGAGCAGCAGCAGCGAATCCCGCGACTCATCGAACACGCCGATGTAGTCGCGATCGATCCGCCGCTCACCCCGGTGCGGCAACTCCGTACTCGTGTAGACCAGATGGTCCCCGTTGATGACGGGCTGATCGGGTCGAACGACCGTTTGGTGCTCACCACCGGGCATGACCGGGTCAACCGCCCCGTCCTGCCAGGGTGAAATCACCACGATGGCGAGCGCCGCTGCGGCCGCCAGGCCCGTCCCAATCGCCGTCCACAACGTCACATGTCGAGATCGGCCCGCGCGGATCGGTCCAGCCTCGCTGGGCAAACGGCCCTCGGCGACGGCGCCGATCATGTCCGTCGCGAGCCGATCATTTTGGTCGTACTCGCTCAGCATCCGCCGGGCGTCGGGCGACCGAAGCAGGATCTGATTCAACTCGTCCTGCTCGGCCGGTGTCAGCTCGCCGTCGAGCCGGCGGACGATCAAGCGTTCTGTTCGTTCGTCAACGTTCATGACACCCCCTGCAACATCTCGCGCAGCATGCGCCTGGCCCGCACCAATCGCGTCTCAACCGTATCGACCGGCAGACCCAGCACCTCGCCGATCTGAGCGTAACGCCAGTCCTCGAGGTGTTTCAGGACGAACGGCTCGCGATAGTGCGGCGGCAGCGACTGCACGGCCTGCATCACCTGCCGATGCCGGTCGTCGGCGATCAGCGCCGCCTCGGGCGACGAGGCTGCGCCGGCGCCGAACGGCATATCTGGATCGATCGGTATTTCGCTCTTCCACCGGCGTTTCCATTGCTTGTTCGCGTCGATGGCCGCCCGTCGGACCAACTGGTACAGCCATGCCCGCCACCTCGTCCGGTCGCGAAGCGTGCCGATCTGCTGCCAGACCGTCGTCCAGACCTGCTGCGTGACGTCGTCCACCAGATCACCGCGCCCCGTCACGCCGAAGATGACGCCGCGGACCCACCTCTCGTGCCGGCGGACGAACGCCTCAAGGGCTTCTGGCTCCCCGCGCATCATCGCCTCG
>CAYOGX010000749.1:0-3425 GCA_964403235.1 uncultured Planctomycetales bacterium
ACCTGGCAGGCGTGGCAAGACGTGGGCATCCACGACCCCGCCTGCCTGCAACGGATGTGGTTCCGCGTCGAGGACGACCCGGACGGCGAGGGACACCGGCTCAACATGGTCGCCCACATGCGGAGCAACGACGCGTTCAAGGCCGCGTTCATGAACATGTACGCCTTCACCGAGCTGCAGCGCATGGTGGCCGATCGCCTCGGCGTGTCACCCGGCCAGTACGTGCACGTCGCCGACTCATTCCACATCTACGGTTCCTACTTCGATGAGTTCGAGGGGTTCCTGCAAACCGTCAACCAGCGCGGCAAAGACGAGGTCTGTTACGAGACCGACTTCGCCACCGAGTTCTTCGCCGACGGCGTGCGGGAACTGCTGGACGAGCCCGACATGCCCGAGGACAAGCAGGCGATCCTCCAGAAGCGCCTGGGCGAACTGGTCGGCGATTAGGGCCGCGGCCCAATGACGCGATCGCATTCCGAGCCGCGCCCGTAAGGAAGCGCCCCGCGTGGGTGGAACCCGACGCGCCGCTCAGACCGCCAACCTGGCACCGCGCCCCTCGACGACCTTTCGGACGGCCGCCGGATCCAGCTCGCGCGGATCACACCCCTGCCGCACGCTCATCGCCGACGCGATGCCGGCCGCTTGACCCATCATCGAACACGTCGTGGTGACCCGCGCCGAAGACAGCGCCAACTGGTCCGCCGAGAAGCACCGCCCCGCCGCCATCAAGTTCTTCGCGCCCTTGACCAGCAGACAGCGAAGCGGGATCTGATACGGAGGGACCACGCGGTCCTTGGCCGACAGGATATACGTCCGCTTGTCGTCATCGGGCTTGTGGGCGTCCAACGGGTACACGCCCCGCGCGACGGCGTCGTCGAACGTTCGCGCGGCGCGGAGGTCCTCGACCTTCAACACGTAATCGCCCACGGCACGCTGGCCCTCGCGAATGCCGATTTGCGGCGAACAGTGGTCCAGCAGCCAGGGCTTTCCCTCGACACGCTGGTAGTAGTCGAGGACGGCCATCATCCGCCGGCGGGCGCGGATCTCCGCACGGGTCATGCCCTCCGTGTCGGTCGAATCGAACATCGGGATCTTGATCTTCAGCGCGTTGGCCCCTGGGCCGTTCGGCCAGATGCTGGTCATCGGCAGGTCGTCGCGATCGCGGAGCGCCTCGAACCACCCTTCGGGGACCTGTGTCCGCCGCTTGTCCTTGGCGACGTGACGAACGAAGAACATCAACGACATGGGCAGTTGGATCCCGTCTTCGGGGCGTCCCTTCACGGTGTCGAAGCCCGCCGCACGCGTCACCTCCGCCTCGCCCGTGCAATCGATGAACCGCTTGGCGCGAACCGCCTCGGGCCCGGACTTGCCACAGAGGATGCACTCGGTGATCCGGCCGCCGTCCACGCATACGTCGACGAACCGTGTGTGCAGCAGGACCTTGACCTTTCGTCGGATCAGCAGCTCCTGCAACACCACCGCCAGGATCTCGTGATCGAAGATACGGTTGTCCGCCGCCGGATACGGCTTGTACGGGGCGACGGCGTCGAACGTCGCCAGATCGGCGATGACGGCGTCGAATACCTCGCCCTGCCCCCCCGTCTCGCCGCAGAACGAGGCCACGCCGCCCACGGTGCAATTGCCGCCGGTGACCGCGAACCGTTCGATTAGAATAACGCTCGCGCCGGACCGCGCCGCGGCGCACGCCGCCGACACGCCCGCGATTCCCCCGCCCACGACAACCACGTCCGCCTCATAACGAACCGGCACCGTCCGACGCCACGCGATCTGCAGTACCTGGGCCTTGTTATTGGATGCGCCGCGCGCGTCCGATGTCTGCCGTTTCTTGCGCCTCCCATCGTTCGCTGCCGCATGGTCGTTGGCCGCGGAAACCAGCGCCGCAGCACCCGCGCCAGTGATGAATTGCCTGCGCGAAGTCGTCATGCCGATCCGCTCCTTGCCGGTAATGGGGGGCGTTGACGAGAGTAGGGGTGAGCCACCTTGTCCCGGCGCTCCCTTGGCCACCGCATGTCCGCGCTGCGCTTGGGCATGCCACACTGACGCGGCTAATCCCGGTTCAAATCGATGCTCTTGCCGCCGGCCGCAAACGACTCATTGGCGGCCAGCGAAACGGCCAGCGAGCGCACAGCGTCGCTGTAGGGCGTCAGTATCCCCGATCCGTCACCGGTGCGAACGCCCTCGACGAAGACCTCGTCGATGCCCCTGCCCGGAGCGTCCAGCGGTTGCGTTTGGCATTCGGATCGGAGCGTGGCCTGGTCCGTCCGCCATTGCAGTAGCTTGTCCTCGTACAGGATGTGCAGCACGTTGGTCTCGGACCAGTCTGACGGATCGAACGCCCACGTCGTCGTCATCGAGCCCAACGCGCCGCACGCGAATTCCAGTGTCGTGATCGTTACGTCCGGACAGTCGATCTGATCCAACACACGGCTCGTAGCCCGACAGGTGACGGTGGCGACCTCGCCGATCAGGTAGCGCATCATGTCGAACGTGTGCGTCGCCTGCTCGAGTAGCTGCCCGCCGCTCTTGGCCATCTGGAGCGGCCAGGTCTTGGGATACCCCCGGCCCGAGCCGCTCCAGTATTGCCCGACGACCAGGTTGATCCGTTTGCCGTCCAGCTCGGCCCAGGCCGCCTGCGCACCGCTCATGTACCGCAGTTGGTATCCCACGCACGTCAGCAGGCCCTTGGCCTGAACCGCCGCTTCGATCTCTCGGCCTGTCGCCATGTCACGCGCCACGGGTTTTTCGACCAGAAACGGCAGCCCCCGATCGACCACGTCCATCTCCAGTTGGCCGTGCGCAAACACCGGCACGCTAATCCACACCGCGTCCAGATCGTCGCGCTCCAGCAGTCGGCGATGGTCGGTGTAGGCGGTTGGCCTGGGGCGGTCGTTTTCCTCGCCCGCGACGCCGTCGGCCATTTGCTCAGCCCGTTCTTCGGTCAGATCACAAACGGCCACGATCTGCGCCGACGCGATCGTCCGCAACGAGTTCATGTGGCCGCGGGCATTACCCCCGCAACCGATCATCCCAATTCGCACACGCGCCAACATGGCTGCTCCAAAAAAGGGGGCAGGCTACTTTTTGTGACGGGTCCCTTTCACTACGGGCGCACAGATCCGACCCACGATGGCGTCCGATGTGCTACGCCTGCTCCCATTGTTCTCGCAGCAGCTTCACGGCCGCGACCAGAACCTTCTTTCTTTCGTCCTGATCCTTCGGGCCACCGCATTCGAGGCTGACGTAGTCCTGGTAGCCGATCCACTTGAGCCCCTTGAAGCCTAACGCGTAGTTGTCGCCCTTGTCCATGCCGGGGATCTTGCGGCGCCTGCGACTGGCCATGTGCACGTGGCGCAAATAGTCCCCAGCCGAGATGAACGCGCCCAGGTCGCTCGTCTCCTCGTGGG
>CAYOGX010000750.1:0-3424 GCA_964403235.1 uncultured Planctomycetales bacterium
CACGCGGGAAACGGCAGGACGTCGAGGTCCTCGATGTAGCGTTCTCGTGGGTTGATGCGGACCGTGCCGTTTTCGCGATAGGCCAGTCCGTCGATATCGGCCGCGCCCCCGCCGCGGCGCAACGCGGTGACCAGGTCGTCGAACGTCAGCTCGCCTTCGCCGGCCACCGCGTAGTCGATGTGCTCGTTGCCCATGACGCGTTCGGTGTACGCCGACGGGTGGGGCCCGCCGACGACGACGGGCAGGTCGGCGCGGACGGACTTGGCGATCGCGGCCACGCGGTCCATCCCGGTGGATTCGTACGTCAGCGCGCTGATCCCGACCAGGTCGGGCCCGAACGATTGGATCTCGCCGCCGAGGCGGCTGTAGGACAGGTGCTCGGCCGTCATGTCGATGATGCGGACCTCGACGTCGCCGTTCCGGCGCAGGTAGCTGGCCAGGTACATGCAGCCGAGCGGCGGCATGAGCGTCGGCTGCTCTTCGTTCCGCCTCGGCTTAATCAGCAGGACTCGGTACGGATCGGCCATTTTGTTCCATTGGATCCGCACAGCGGACCATCACATCGGGTACCATGGGCAAGCGTTGCTTGCCCGTGTTTGTTCGACCGTTTCGTGCAATCCACACGGGCAAACAAGTTTGCCCATGACACCCGGCGGACCCTACACCTTCAACAGCAGCCGCTTGATCAGGATCGTCACCAGGTACGGCAGTTGCGACTTGCACGGATAGTCCCGAACGATCGACCAGACCCGCGACGGCTTGAGCCAGAACCGCACCAGGCCCTTGCGTCGGATCCGGTTCAGCTCCCTGTCGGGCAGGTCGGTCAGATTCGTGAAGCCCTTGGTCAGGTAGTTTTCGTCGAACCTGCTGAAGACCGGCTTGCCCATCTCTTTGGCCAGCCTGGCCAATTCAGTGCCCTCGTAGGGGTTGACGATGAACAGGTGCGCGGCGTGCAGCTTCGACCGGACGGCGAAATCCACGGTGGCGTGCAGCTCCTCGCGCGTCTCGCTCGGGAAGCCCAGCATGAAGAACCCCAAACAGAAGATCCCATGCTCGCGGGCCAACGCGATGTTCCGCTCTATCTTCTCAAGGTTGATGTTCTTGCGGAGCATCTTCTGCAACCGCGGCGTGGCCGTCTCGACCGCGAAGGCCATGAACACCACCCCCGCCTGCCGCCCTTTGGCCAGGAACTCCTCGTCGAGCCGATCGCCGCGAACGCCGTTGGGAAACGTCAGCCGCAGCTTCATGCCGGATTCGATGATCATGTCGAAGATTCGCTTGGCCCGCGGCAGGTCGAGGTTGAAGATGTCGTCGATGATCTCGAACTCCGTTACGCCGTAGTCGTCGTGTAGCGTTCGGATTTCGGCCAGGACGTTCTCGGGCGAGCGCTTGCGGATCCCCTTGCCGAACAGCTTGTGGCAGTACAGGCACTTGAACGGGCACGCCCGCGTGGTAAAAAGGACCATGTAGTCCTTCATGCCGCTGCGGCTCATCCGGTCGAACGTCTTGTAGGCCGGGATGTCGATCAGGTCCCACGCCGGGAACGGCAGGCTGTCCAGGTCCTCGATGTAGCGCTGACGCGGGTTGATGCGGACCGACCCGTTGTCCCGCCAGGCCAGCCCGTCGATCTGATCGACCGGCCCGTGCGTCTGCAGGGCCTGGCTCAGGTCGTCCGCGGTGACCTCGCCCTCGCCGATGACGGCGTAGTCGATATTCGGATCGGTCATGACCTGCTCGACATAGGCGGACGGATGCGGTCCGCCTACGACGACCGGCAGGTCAGGCTGGACCTGCTTGGCGATAGCGGCCACCTGCGTCATGCCCTCCGACTCGAACGTCAGCGCGCTGATCCCGAGCCAGTCGGGCCGGTAGTCCCGGATCTCCCGGCCCATGTCTTCGTAGGCCATCTTCGCCGGGGCCATGTCGATGATGCGGACGTCGACGTCGCCCCGCCTGCGTAGGTACGCAGCGAGGTACATCGACCCCAGGGGCGGCATCAGGGACAGGGTGGCGTTGTTGCGATGCGGCCTGATCAGCAGCACCCGTTGTTTATCGCTCATGGGGTCACGTCTTGCACACTGGGTCCTCAACCCCTCAAGAGCAGCCGCTTCGTCAAGACGGCCAGCAGGATGGGGAATCGATCCTTATCCGGGTAATCTCGGAGGATGGCCCAGACCCGGGACGGCTTCAGCCAGAACCGCCGAATCCCGCGGCGCCGGATCGCGTCCAGGTCCTTATCACTCAGGTCGGTGAGGTTGTTGAATCCTGAGCTCATGTAGGTGTCCTCGAAGTCCGAGTGCACCCGCTTGCCCAGGTCCCTCGCTATCTCCGCCAGTTTCGTGCCCTCATACGCATTGACCACGAACAGGTGGGCGGCATGCAGGTCGGAGTCGACGGCAAAATCCACCGTCGCCTGCAACTCCTCGCGGGTCTCGGTCGGGAACCCGAGCATGAAGAAGCCCTGACACAGGATGCCCGCCCGGCGGGCGAGCGTGATGTTCCGCTTGATCTTGTCAAGCCGGACGTTTTTCTTCAGCATCTTCTGCAGCCGCGGCGTGGCCGTCTCGACCGCGAAGGCCATGAAGATCGTCCCCGCCCGGCGCAGCTTGAGGATGAACTCCTCATCCATGTGGTCGCCCCGAATCCCGTTGGGGAACGTCAGACGGATCCGCATGCCCGAGGCGATGATCAGATCGCAAATCCGCTTGGCCCGCTTGAGGTCGCAGTTGAAGATGTCGTCGATCACCTCGAACTCGCGGATGCCGTACTCGTGGTAGAGCTGGCGGATTTCCTCGAGCACGTTCTCGGGAGAACGCTTGCGGAACTTCTTGCCGAAGAGGCTGTGACAGTAGATGCACTTGAAAGGACAGGCCCGCGACGTGAACAAGGCCATGAAATCCCCCCGGCCGGTGTTAGACATGCGGACGAAGTTCTTGTACTTGCGAATCGGGATCAAATCCCAGGCCGGGAAAGGCAGACTGTCCAGGTCCTCGACGAAGCGCTGCCGGGGATTCGTCTTGGTCTGCCCGTTGTCGCGGTAGACCAGTCCGTCGATCTCCCGCACCGATCCGCCCTCTCGTATCGCGGTGACGAAATCGTTAAACGTCAGCTCGCCCTCGCCGACCACCACGTAGTCGAAATGGGGATCCATCATGACCTTCTGGGGATAGGCCGAGGCATGCGGCCCGCCGGCGACGACGATCGTGTCGCTCCGAAGCTGCTTGGCAAGGGCCGCCGTCCGGTGCAGTCCGCGTGACTCAACCGTCAGGGCCGTGATGCCAACCAGATCCGGGTTGAAGCTCCGCATGCGGTCAGCGAGCTGCGCGTAGTTCATGTTCTCGGGCGTCATGTCGATGATGCCCAGTTCGATGTCGCCTTGTTGCTGGCGAAGGTAACTGGCCAGATACATGACCCCCAGCGGCGG
>CAYOGX010000751.1:0-3420 GCA_964403235.1 uncultured Planctomycetales bacterium
GTCCGCCGCTGATACCGGGAAGGTGCCGCAGCGGGATGAAGTCAGCTCGGCCGACTTCCACCCCAAGACCGTCTTCCTCGCCGCGTTGGATCCGCTGCCGGACGGGTTCAGCGGATTCGCCGTGGATCAGGAGCTGTTCTTCGGCGACGGCGGGATCGGGCGCGAAGATCCACCCGGCCTGCGCGGCGCCGCGGACGGCCGGCTCTTCACGAAGCGATCCGCACTGGGCGGCAAGGCGATCTTGGCGCTTCGGCGCGCCGTCGAGCTGAAGCCTGGAGAGCGCGTTACGTGGCGATACCTCTACGGATACGCCGACAGGAAGGAGACCCCCGAGCTGGTGAAGCGCTACAGGCAGCCGAAGGCCACGGCACGCCGCCCGGCGTTGCAGTTGGTCGTTCCGGAGCTGCCGTGGCTCGGCCGGGAACTCTTGTGGCACTCGTACTACCTCCAGGCGGGGTGCCTCTATCAGGATTTCTACAAGACGCATTTCGTGGATCAGGGCTCGGCCTACGGCTACTTGCAGGGGCTGAGCGGCGCGCATCGTGATTTCGCTCTGTTCGTCCTGCCGATGGTGTACCTCAGGCCCGACCTGGCCAGGGAGATGCTTCGCTTCTCGATGCGCTCGCAGGACCACAAGACCGGTGCGTTGCCCTACATGCACGTCGGATACGGTGTGGTCTCGGGGGCCGTCGTCCACAGCAAGAGCAGCGACCTGGATCTGTTCTTCCTGTGGGCGCTGGCTGAATATCTTGCCGCCACGCGCGATCTGGGTTTCCTCAACAAGACGGTGCCGTTCTATCCCCCATCGGCCAACAAGGCGGGGACGGTGCTGGAACACGCTCGCACCGCCTTTCGTCACCTGACCGAGTCCGTCGGTCTCGGACCGCACGGGGTGATCCGTTGCGGCACGGGGGACTGGAACGACGTGCTGATCGCCCTGTCGCCGAGTCCAGTGACGACGCTGCGTCGAGGCGAATCCTCGCTCAACGCCGGGCTGGCCACGGTGGCATTGCCAGCACTGGCCGGGGCTATCGCAGATGAGGATCGATCGTTTGCCAAGGCGCTACGGGAATTCGCCGCGGGTCAGGCCCGGGCGCTCAAGCCGCTCTGGACCGGCGACTGGGTGGCGCGGGGCTACGTCGGGCAAGGCGATGACATGCTGGGCGCCGACCGGATCTTTTTGGACACGCAGTCGTTCAGCGTGTTGGGTGGTGTGTGGGATCGGCCGCAGATGATGCGGCTGTTCGAACGGATCCAGACGCTGTGCGTGACACCCCAGCCGGCGGGCGCGCTGTGCCTGTGGCCGTCGAGAAAGGGGCCGCTACTCAAGCCGGGCGAAGACACCAACGGTGGGACGTGGGCCGCCGTCGATTCGTGGGTCGCCTGGGCGTGGTCGAGGCTGGACCCCCAGGCCGCCTGGCGCTTCTACCTGACCACGACGCTGGCCGCACACGCCGAGGCCTACCCGGACATCTGGTACGGCGTCTGGTCCGGACCAGATTCCTTCAACGCCCACTATCACGATCGGCCCGGCGAGACGTTCAACTTCACCGCCACGCCGATGACCGACTTCCCGGTCATGAACATGAACCGCCACTCGGGACCGCTCCTGGACGCGATCAAGCTGGCCGGCATCGAGCCGCGGGACGGGTTGATCGTCATCGACCCGCGCCTGCCCTTCGATTCCTTCGCCATCCGGCTGCCGCTGGTCGGCGCGGCCTACCTACCACGTCGTCATCGGGGTTACTACGCGCCGGTCGTCAGCGGGACGTTCAGGTTTGCTGTGCGGTGCCCTTCGGGCCTGGACCCGAAAGGCGCGAGATTGACCGTCAACGGCCGCAAGGCCGCCTTCACCGTGGACAAAGAGGGGCTGATCCGATTCTCCTCACCGGGAACACCCGGCCAGAGGATCACCTGGACCATCGAGTAATACGCATCCCAGTGGGTTCGTGCTCGTAGGAGGCGGGCAACGGTCCGCTGACGCGCAGAGTTTGGTTCGAATGTGTGTCAGTCGTCGATGAGTTCGGTCATCGTATCCGCGGCGGGTTTCGCGATGGCCATGAACCGCTCGCGCAGCTCGGGCAGGTGGTCCCGCGTGGCCGCGCTCCCTTCCCTGCGAAGCCTCAGGGCCAGCTCGTACGCGTCGGCGAAGGGACTGCCCGCCTCGATTTCTTGTTCGAGCGCGGCCGTCTTGGACAACATGACCCCGTCCCGCCAGAAGACAACGGACCGAGCGATCCAATGGATCGTCCCCGCCAGCCAGATTGACGAGCTCAGACGAGCGTGATCCGGTTCCACGAGCTGCGGGAGGTCCTCCCGAAGCTGAACGACGAGCGCCTGACGCGTCGGCGGCGCGAAACGGACGGTCTGGCCAGCATAGCACGCCCCAAAGTGCGAAAGCATGTAGCGGTCGAAGGGCGAGATGGGGTGACCGTCGGCCCACCGCCGTGTCGTCCCCCCTGCGACGAAACACAAGCCCGTCGCCTCCGGGCCCGCCGTCAGCTCAATCGGGACATACGGCCCTTCGATCGCCTGCCCCGATCGCCAGCCGCCTTTTCCGGAGTCGACGAACTGCTCGCGCATCTCATCGTGCACCGCGCCGATCGCCGCGGCCTCGTCTTGTTCGATTGGCGTGTCCAGGACGACGCAGACATCGACGTCGCTCCAGCCGGGCGCGAAATCGTCCAGCACCACACCGCCGTACAGGACGACGGACTTGACCTTCAAGCCCAGCGCCGCGCGGACGCGTGGGAGCCACCATTCCAACAGCCCTTCGACGGCCAGCGGTATGCGTGGTCGACTCATGTACCACTACCCGCAGTTCCGCGGAACGTCCTCTCGACGGAGCCCGCGCACGATTCAGTCGACCGCGATCTTGACGACGATCTTGTGCAGCTCGCCCG
Source organism: uncultured Planctomycetales bacterium (assembly GCA_964403235.1). Classification (GTDB taxonomy): domain Bacteria; phylum Planctomycetota; class Phycisphaerae; order UBA1845; family JAFGLZ01; genus JAFGLZ01. The sequence continues at coordinate 2,904 of CAYOGX010000751.1, forward strand.
TACCGACCAGGGGCGCGTGGGCGTCCTCCGGGAAGAAGATCGCGAACGCACCCGCCCCCACGGCCGTCCACGCGTCCGGGCGATCGGCGAAGAACTCGACGTCCTTGTCGGCGTCGTAGTCGCCGTCGGGTGTCTCGCAGAGGGGTCGGCTCTTCCATCCCATCTCGTCCGTGCCGGCCAGGACGACCTGGATGTCGATGTACTTGCGATGCGCCTCGAGCTTGGCCTGATCGCGCGTCCGCGCGGGATCTTTACACACCATCGCGAAGACGCGGTCGCCGTCGATCTCGTGCCGCCCGAGCGGCAGGTTCGCCAGCCCGGCCTGCCTGAGGAACCCAAACGCCTTGAAGAAGCGATGGTGTACGCCTCTGTAGCGTTCTATCTGTTCGAGTCGGTCCACTATCATTGGATGGTCTCCTCAGAGCCGGGCTGTCCCCAGCCCGGTCTGACCCGCCTGAGGACAGGCGGGCTCGGTTTCTTTTCAGACCTTCGGCAGGTCCCAAGGCTTGCGGTACTC
>CAYOGX010000752.1:0-3419 GCA_964403235.1 uncultured Planctomycetales bacterium
GGCGGTTCTTCCGGGCGGCGTTCTTCTTGCCGACCGTGCTGTCCCCCGTCATCGTCGGGACGCTTTTTACGGCCCTGCTGCGCTACGACGGGCCCGTCAACCGCGCGTTGGACATCGTCGGGCTGGGCGCGATCGCCCGCGACTGGCTGGGCAACCCGGCCACCGCCCTGCCGACGCTCATGCTGGTGATCCTCTGGTGCATCTTCGGGCACGGGGTGATCGTGTTCTTGGCGGGCCTGGCCGCGATCCCGCGCGAGATCTTCGAGGCGGCCAGGCTGGACGGGGCGGCCGGGTGGGTGTTCCTGAGGCACATCGTCGTCCCCTCGCTGCGACACGTGATCGAGTTCTGGGCCGTCAACCTCGTCGTCTGGTCGTTCACCAGCCTGTTCGCCTTCGTCTACGTCATGACGGGCGGCGGACCCGGCTACGCGACGATGCTCGTCGAGTACCAGCTCTACCTGCAAGCGTTCGAGTCCAACCACATGGGGTACGCCTGCGCGCTCGGCTCGGCGCTGTTCCTGCTGGTCTTCGGGCTGATCATCCTGCAGATCAGACTGATGGCCGGCAAGGAAGACTGAAACCAAGTGCGAAGAATGAGGGACGAAGGACGAAAGCACAGGCATGCCCGCAGACGCGGATGGGGGTTCGGCCGACCCAAGATCGGGCGGACCGGCATCGTTCTGGTGCTGGTGAGCGTCAGCGTAACGACCATCTATCCGCTGCTGTTCGTGATCATAACCGCGGTGAAGGACCGGAAGGCGTACATCCTCGACCGCTACGGCCTGCCAACCTCCCCGACGCTGACGAACTTCGCGGCCGCGTGGACCAATGCGAAGGTCGGGCAGTACGTGTGGAACTCAGCCATCGTCGTGGTCACGGCGGTCGTGCTGTCGTGGATCGTGTGCTGCATGGCGGGCTATGCGCTGTCGCACCTGCGATTTCCCGGCCGGCGGGCGGCGTTCTTCGCCATCCTCGGCTCGATGATGATCGCGCCGCAGGTCATCATCATTCCGCTGTACGCCATGCTCATCAAGATGGACCTGCTGAACGAGTACCCCGGGCTAATCCTGGTGTACGTCACGCTGAGCGCACCGTTCGGCACGTACCTGCTGACGTCCTACTTCAAGGGTGTGCCGACCGAGCTGGTCGAGGCGGCACAGGTCGACGGGGCTAACCACGCGCAGATCCTGTGGCGGGTGATGGTGCCCATCGCCAGGCCCGCGCTCGTCACGCTGGGCATCTTCAACTTCCTGTGGATGTGGAACGAGCTGCTGTTCGCCCTGTTGATCCTGCAAGACGATTCGGTGCGGACACTGATGGTGGGCGTGGCCAATCTGCGGGGGCAGTACACGACGAACATCCCGCTGCTGTCGGCGGGGCTGTTCCTGGCGGCTACGCCCGTCCTGATGGTCTTCATGGTCTTCCAGACGCAACTGACCAAGGGCATGACACTGGGCGCGGTGAAGTAGCCGAGGCGCTACGGCAAGCTGGTGCGAGATGGAAATCTCGCACCAGCAACGACTACCGATTTCGTGTAACATGTAGAAAATGCCAAGCGCGCTTCCCGTCTCATGGAACATGATATGAACAGGTGGGTTCTGAGTTGCGTAGCGGCTGCCGTGCTGGTCTGGGCTAGCGATCTGCACGCGGCGGACGATGTCGAGCAGAAGGCACTGCGCGCGAACCTGCGGCAGCTCCAGCCACTGCGACGTGCCATCGCCGACCTGACGGCGACGTTCAAGGATCGATACCCCAAGGGCAACGCCTACTCGGCCAGAGCGGCCGAGATCGAGCGCCGCGCCAAACAGGCCACGCCCGAGCAGGCGCGGGCGCTGAACGCCGAAATCAAGGCGCTGGTGCGCGAGGCGCTGCTGGCCAACCCGCTGGTCTGCCGCCGGCCGATCCTGTTCGTCGTCCGACGCCAGTACAAATCCGACCACCACAACACGGCCACGATGTTTCAAAACGGCGAAATCAACACGAACAGCTTCCAGGGCGGCGGGGCGATCAAGACGATCGACCTGGCCAACGGCACCAAGGTGACGACGCTGATCGACGTGCCCAACGGCGTCGCCCGCGACCCCGAGGTGAGCTTCGACGGCAGGAAGATCCTGTTCTCGATGCGCAAGGACAAGGCTGACGACTATCACATCTACGAGATGAACGCTGACGGGACGGACCTTCGGCAGCTCACGTCGGGATCCAACCTGTCGGACATCGATCCAATGTACCTGCCCGACGGCCGGATCATGTTCAGCTCAACCCGCGAGCCCAAGGTCTGCCAGTGCAACCGCCATATCATGGCCAACCTGTTCAAGATGGACGCGGACGGCGCGAACCTGCACCAGATCGGCCGTAACACATTGTTCGAGGGCCACCCGTTCCTCATGCCCGACGGCACGATCCTGTACGACCGGTGGGAGTACGTGGACAAGCATTTCGGCCCGGCGTTCAGCCTGTGGACCGTCAACCCGGACGGGACGAACCACGCGCTGTTCTACGGCAACAACGCCTGGTCGCCCGGGGCCATTATCGACGCGAGGATCCTCCCGGGCACGCATCGGTTCATCGCGACGTTCGGTTCGTGTCACGATCGGCCGTGGGGGGCGATCGCCATCGTCGACCGGACGCGCGGGCTCGACGGGCTCGCGCCGGTGGTGAGGAGCTGGCCGGCCGACATCAGCGCGCTGCTCAGCAACCGGCGCGACTACCGCGGCGGCAAGGGACGGGGGCACCCCTGCGGCGGACAGATCGACACGTTCCGGCGCCTCAAGATCAAGTACGAGGACCCCTATCCGCTGTCGGACAGGTATTTCCTGTGCGCGCGCATCATCGAAGACGAACGGATGGGCCTCTTTTTGCTCGACGTGTTCGGTAACGAAGTGCTCGTCCACGCCGAGGGCCCCGGCTGCTACGACCCCATGCCGATCAAGCCGCGGCCGCGCCCGCCCGTGATCCCGGCGCGGGTCAATCTGGCCAGGAGCTACGGCAGGTTTTACGTCGCCGACGTCTACGTCGGCAGCGGCATGGAGCGCGTCCCGCGCGGCTCGATCAAGTGGCTGCGGATCGTTGAGGCCCCGCCGAAGCTGTTCTGGACCCGCACGCTGTGGAACATCGACGCGACGCAGGCACCGGCCTTGAACTGGAACTGCACGAACAACAAGCGGATCCTGGGCCGGGTCCCGGTCGAGGAGGACGGCTCGGCCTACTTCGAGGTGCCCTCCGGCCGGGCCGTTTATCTCCAGGCCCTCGACGCCGAGGGACGCCTGGTGCAGAGCATGAGGACCTTCGTCCAGGCCGCGCCGGGCACGACCCGCTCCTGCATCGGCTGCCACGAGCACAAGGCGAGCTCCGCCGCCAACGCCGGATCGCTGCGCGACGTGATGGGCCGCTCGCCCCGGCGCCTGGCGCCCGAGTCG
>CAYOGX010000753.1:0-3418 GCA_964403235.1 uncultured Planctomycetales bacterium
ATGTACGTTGGCAGTATCCCGTCGTACAACAGCGCGCCGACGGGCGCGCTGACGATCTTCGACGAGAAGGCGCAGCGCAAGGCCGTGATCACCGACCTGGTTCCGGGTGGCGCGGTGTACTGCCTGGCCTCGGACGACGCGTTCGTGTTCGGCTCGGGTGGGGGTAAGCTGTTCGTGCTCGACCCGAAGACGGGCAAGAAGGTCAAGCAGCGGGACCTGGGTTGTGAGTCGATGCTGATCGGGCCGGACGGTGAGCTGGTGGTCTCTGCCGCCGGTGACGTTCAAGGGCTTGATCCCAAGACGCTTGAGACGCGGTGGCACGTGCCGTTCAAGCAGGTCAAGGGGCTGAAGGGGTTCGTCGGGATGGTGCTTGGCCCGCGTGGAGAGCTGTACGGCATGAGCAGTCTGGGGATTTTCCGGGTGGACGTAGCGGCGGGCAAGCTGGTGCGATTGACGCGGCTGGGCAGCCGTCACCTGGCCGTGGACAAGGAGGGTCGGCTGTACTTCTCGCAGAGCGCAAATCTGTACATGTATGATCCTACCGGCCGGTAGCGGCCCGGCAGGGTCTCGGGAGGATCGATCATGTATCGCATCGGCGTGTTGGGGCTGGACGGTCACCAGGGCGTCATCCTCGAAGGGATCGCGAAAAGTGACAATGCGTCCCTTGTGGGGGTGTCGAGCGAGCGGCCCGAGGCGCTGGAGGCGCTGAAGGGCCATCCCGCCGTCACGCCGAAGACGCACTTCTACGCGGACTGGAACCGGTTGCTGGACAATGAGGACATGGACGTGGTTGTCATCTGCAGTATGAACAGCCTGCACGTGCCGATGATCCAGGCCGCGGCGAAGCGGAAGCTGCACATCATCTCAGAGAAGCCGTTGGCGATCGATTTCGACGAGCTGGCGGAGGCGAGCCGGGCGGTCGAGTGGGCGGGCGTTCGTCTGACGATGCTGCTGACGATGCGGTTCACGCCGTGCTTCCGTGTCGTTCACCAGGCCATAGCGGACGGGCGGATCGGAACGCCGATCCTGGCGACGGCGTTCAAGTCGTATCGCCTGGGCGATCGGCCGGCGTGGCAGCGGCGGTACGAGACCTACGGCGGGACGATCCCGTTCGTCAACATCCACAGCATCGACCTGCTTCGCTGGACGACGGGGTGCGAGTTCGTGGAATGTCAGGCCTATCACGGCAACGTGGGCACGACCGCGGCCGGGGACATGGAGGACCACGCGGTCGTCATTCTCCGGATGGACAACGGAGGGGCGGCCGTGTCGCAGCAGGACTATCTGCGTCCGGCCGCGGCGGATACGCACGGGCAGACCTACCTTCGGATCGTCGGCAGCGATGGGCTGATCGAGGTCGTTCACAACACCAAGCAGGTCGTTCTGACGACGAAGACCGACCCGATCCGCGAGCTGGAGCTACCGGAGCAGGAGGATTTCCTCGCCGATTTCCTGGGCGGCCTCGAGGGGGGGCACGAGCATCTGATCCGCCAGGAAGACTGTTTTTCTGTGACGGAGATCTGCATGCGGGCCCGCCACGCGGCCGAGACCGGCCGGGCCGTCCGATTAGACGATATGTAGTCGACGCGATCCGCGGCGCGCCTGGTGCCGTTCGTTGTCAGGAAGATTCGTCGACATCGGCCGTTTCCTGACGGGCGGGCCTCGGTGTAGGATACGTCTTTCAAATCCCGCGACACTGCGCAAGAGGACGAACAGATGCCGGAATGGCGGGCGATGGTCATGGCGTGTTTGTGTCTCTGCGGCGCGAGCGCCGCAGACGCGGCCGACCTCCACGTGGCGGCGAATGGGAATGACGCATGGTCGGGGAAACTGGCCGTGCCCAGTGCCGACGGTAGCGACGGGCCGTTGGCGACGCTGGGGGCGGCGCGCGACGCGGTGCGGCGGGTCGGGCCAGGCCAACCGAGGCGGATCGTGGTCCAGGGCGGCGCGTATTTCCTGCAACAGCCGCTCGTGCTGGACGCGCGGGATTCCGGCCTGACGATCGAAGCGACGGCCGGACAGAAGGTCATCCTGTATGGTGGCCGAACCATCGCGCGATGGAAGCGGGACGGCGAGCGGTTCTGGGCGGCGGACGTGAAGGGAGTCAAGACGGGGGATTGGGATTTCCGGATGCTCGTCGTCAACGGCCGGTTTTGCAAGCGGGCCCGGTTGCCCGAGACCGGCACGTTCACGCATCTCAGCAGGTTCAAGGTGCCGTGGATGAGCACGACCGGCGGCGGGTGGAAGCGCAAGCCGACGCGCAAGGAGCTGACCACGCTGACGTACCGTCCCGCCGACCTGGACCCGTGGCTCGAGATCAAGAACGCGGAGTTGACGGTCTATCACATGTGGGACGAGTCGGTGGTCGGCCTGGCGGGCGTGGACCGCAAGACGCATACGGTGACGTTTTCCAATCCGGCCGGACATCCGCCCGGGGCGTTCGGCGTGGCCAAGTACGTGGTCTGGAACGTGCGTCGGGGGATGACCGAGCCGGGGCAGTGGTACCTGGACCGCGCCGCCGGCAAGGTGGTCTACTGGCCGCTGCCGGGTGAGGACATGGCCCGCGCGACGGTCATCGCGCCGACGGCCGAATCTGTCATTCGGCTCAAGGGCACGAAGAAGGCGCCAATCAACGACGTCGTCATCCGCGGGTTGACGCTGTCCGTGACGAACACATCGCTGGTCGCCGGCGGGTTCGGCGCCGGCAAGTTCGACGGCGCCATCTCGGCCGCGTTCAGCAAGGACTGCCGCCTCGCCGGCCTGACGCTGGTCAACGTCGGCGGACAGGGGATCAAGGGCTGGCAGTGCGACGGCCTGCGCGTCGAGCACTGCCACGTCCACCACACGGGCGCGTGCGGGATTAAAGTGGGTGGCTCCGGCGTTCAGGTCAGCGACAATCAGGTTCACGACGTGGGCGTGACGTATCCCAGCGCGATCGGCGTCTGGTGCAACGGCAAGCGGGCGCGAATCGATCACAACGAGATCCATGACACGCCTTACACGGCCGTCGCCTGCGGCGGGGACGAACATCGTATCGAGAACAACCTGATCTACCGCGCGATGAAGGAGCTGCACGACGGCGCGGGCATCTACATCACGTTCTGCAAGAAGATCGGTCTGCGGGGGAACCTGATCCGCGACATCGTTGAGACGGGCGGCTACGGCGCGTCGGCCTATTACCTTGACGAGCAAGCGGAGGGATGCGTGGTCGAGAAGAACGTCTCGATCCGCGTCGGCCGGCCGTCGCACAACCACATGGCCAGGAACAACGTCATTCGGAACAACGTTTTTGTCTGCGACGGCGACGCGAAGCTGACGTTTCCCAAGTCTTCGGGATACCGGTTCGAGAAGAACGTAATCCGCGCGAAGGGCAAGATCACGCTGTCGGACCCGTCGGCGATCACCAGCGCGTCGGGCA
>CAYOGX010000754.1:0-3417 GCA_964403235.1 uncultured Planctomycetales bacterium
GGGCAGCGGGCGATTGATCGAGGCGCTCGCGCGTCAGACGAAGCTGCACATCGTCGGCGTCGACGCCGACGCGAAGAAGGTGCACGCCTTGCGCGAGCGACTGGGTCGGACCGGCTTATACGGCACACGGATCGCGTTGCTCGTGGGCGATCCGATCGCCATGCAGTTTCCACCCTATCTGGCCAGCCTGATCGTCTCGGAGGATCTCGAGGGCGCTGGGCTTGATGCGGGGCGTCGTTTCGTCGAACGGGTGTTCCATTGCCTGCGTCCGTACGGGGGCGTGGCCTGTTTGCCCGTACCAACGGAGGGACAGGCGGCGTTCGCCGAGGCGGTGGCCGGTGCGCAGTTGGCCAACGCGGCGGTCGAGCGGACCGGCGGCTTCGCGCGGTTGACACGGGCCGGGCCGCTGCCGGGGTCGGCGGATTGGACGCACCACTACGCAGATCCGGCCAACACGTGTGTGTCGAAGGACGCGCTGGTCAAGACGCCGCTGGGTCTGTTGTGGTTCGGCGGCGTGTCCAACGCCAAGATCCTACCCCGGCACGGGCACGGGCCGTCGGAGCAGGTGGTCGACGGGCGGCTGTTCATCGAGGGCCCCGACACTATCCGTGCGCTCGACGTCTACACGGGTCGGTTGCTGTGGGAGGCCGACTTGCCCGGGATCGGGATGGCCTACGATAACACGAGTCACCAACCCGGAGCCAACGCGATCGGCAGCAACTACGTGTCGGTGAACGACGGGATCTACGTCGCTTATGGCAAGGTCTGTCTCCGGTTGGACCCGGTCACGGGCAAAACGATGTCGGAATTCAAGCTACCGGCCGGGTCCGGCGCCGACGAGACGCCGACCTGGGGATACATCGGCGTCTGGGAGGATCTGCTGATCGCCGGGGCCTCGCCGGTGATCTTCAGCGGCAAGGACAAGCCCGGCCGGCGGAACAACTGGGATGCCACGTCGAGCGAACGGCTGGTCGTGATGGATCGTCACAGCGGGAAGGTCCACTGGTCGGTCGATGCAGCGCATTCGTTCCGGCACAACGCCATCTGCGTCGGCGGGGGCAAGGTGTTCTGCATCGATAAGCATCCCCTGGTCGCGGTTGGGGCGATGAGACGGCGCGGCGTGGCGCCCCAGGGCGAGCCGACGCTGTTGGCGTTCGACGTCCGTAAGGGCACGCCGCTGTGGTCCACCACGCGAGACGTCTTCGGAACGTGGCTGGGCTATTCAGCCAAGCACGACATCCTGCTCCAGGCCGGCCGGGCCTCGAGGGACATGCTGCCCAACGAACCCAGCAACCGGATGATTACCTATCGGGGCAAGGACGGCTCGGTGGTTTGGAGCGAGCGGGTCCGCTATATGGGGCCCTGCATGATCCACGGCGAGACGATCATCACGGAAGGACCGGCGCTGAGCTTGCTCACGGGCGAGGTGAAAACGCGCGAGAACCCCCTGACCGGCGCGGAGATGCCATGGCGGTTCACGCGCAATTACGGCTGCAACTCGGCCATCGCGAGCGAGCATCTGATCCTGTTCCGCTCCGCGGCCGCGGGATACTTCGATCTGTCAAACCTGGGCGGGACGGGCAACTTCGGCGGGTTCAAGTCCGGTTGCACGTCGAACCTGATCGCCGCGGGCGGCGTGCTCAACGCCCCCGACTACACGCGAACGTGCACGTGCAGCTACCAGAACCAAACTTCGTTGGCGTTGGTCCACATGCCCGAGGTGGAGGTGTGGACGTTCAACGCCTTCAAGGCGGGCGACGGGCCGATCAAGCGGGTCGGCATCAACCTCGGCGCGCCGGGCGACCGCGTTGCCGCCGACGGCACGCTGTGGTTGGAGCATCCGCGAGCCGGGAGTCCCTCGCCCTACGTGCCCGTCACCGTCGTACCGGAACCGCCCGAGTGGTTCTGCCGCCATTCGTCGCGGATCGAAGGCGGGGACTACCCATGGGTGGCGGCGTCGGGTGCCAAGGGCGTGACGGACGTGACGATCGAGCTGGCCAAGGACGCGCGGGCCGTTCGGCGATATACCGTCCGGCTGCATTTCTGCGAGCCCGACCCGATCCGCCGCGGGCAGCGCATGTTCAGCGTGGCGCTGCAAGGCAAGCGGGTCCTGGCGGACCTGGATATCGTCAAGCAGGCCGACGGTCCGTTCCGCCCCGTGGTCAAGACGTTCAAGGGAGTCCGTGTCAAGGACGAGCTGACGATCGCGTTGACCCCGTCCAAGTCCGCCCGGATCCGCGCGCCGGTCTTGTGCGGCATCGAGGTGGTGGCTGAATGAAAAACGAAGATCGGCGTGGGAAGGGCGGGGCGAACGCGACGGGAACGCTGTCGTGTTGGTGCTGGCAACGGGCTGCAATGGCCGCCGCGCTCGCTGCGGGCGTTGTCGTCAGCGCGGCCGCTCGTGCCGCGGATTGGCCCGGCTATCAACACGACAACCGCCGGAGCGGGGCCACATCCGAACGTCTCAAGCTACCGCTGCACGAGCAGTGGCGGCATGTGCCTCGACACGCGCCGGCGCCCGCGTGGCCCGCGCCGGCGAAGGCGAATCTGTGGGGCCGGTTGCCGCGGCTCAACCCGCTGGTGACGTTCGATCGGGCGTACCACGTGGCCGCGGTCGGCGACCGGGTCTACTTCGCGTCCTCCGCCGACGACAAGGTTTACTGTCTCGATGCGTCCACGGGCCGGGCGCGATGGTCGTTCTTTACGGGCGGTCCGGTCCGGCTGGCACCGTCCGTCGCCGATGGGCGCGTCTACGTCGGTTCGGACGACGGGGTGGTCTATTGCCTCCGCGCCAGCGACGGCGCGCTGATCTGGAAACACCGGGCCGTCGCGAGCGATCGCTGGATCCCCGGCAATGGGCGGATGGTGTCCGTTGGCGCGGTCAGGACGAGTGTCCTGGTCGAGGACGACGTCGCGTATTTCTGTTCGGGTCTGTTCCCGACCGAAGGGGTCCGACTGTGCGCGCTCAACGCCCGCGACGGATCGGTGGTCTGGCAAGTCGGTGGAAAGGCGCTGTCGCCCCAGGGGTACATGCTGGCTTCGGCGACACGTTTGTACGTCCCCACGGGCAGGACCTCGCCGGTGGTGTTCGATCGCCGCGACGGTAGGCGTTTGGGCGCGGTGAAGACGGGCCACAGCGAAGGCGGCGCTTATGCCCTGCTGGTGGATGATGCGATCGTCCACGGACCGGCGGCAGCCGGGCGGTTGATGGTGAGTCACGGCGAGCGGGCGGACCGGATCGCGAGCTTCGCCGGACTCCGCATGATCCCCGGAGACCCGGTCTCGTACGTGCAAACCACACAGGAACTCCTGGCCTTTGACCGCGCCGACTACCTCCGGGCCGCCAAGAGGCGCCATGCCCTTGTGGAAAAGCGGCGGCTCATCCACAAACGCCTCGCCAAGCTCCGCCTTCGAACG
>CAYOGX010000755.1:0-3416 GCA_964403235.1 uncultured Planctomycetales bacterium
AGATCAGCGTGCTGTCGCCGTTGAAGCTGACGGACGACCCGGCCTCCCTGGAGGTGGGCAAGCACGGGATCTATCTGAAGGCGAGCGTCGGCGCGGGCGAGGCGACAGCCTGCTTCCTGCCGCAGGGGGCCGTCGAGCAGAACTGGAACGCCGAGCAGTTCCTGTCGGCCCTGTGCGCCCACAAGTGCCAGCCGCCGCTCGATCCCGACGCGTGGCGCGATCCGAGCCAGGCTGAGATCTACCTGTTTTCGGCCGAGGTCTTCAGCGAGCCGGAGACGTAGCGCCTGGCGGCCCCTCCCGACCGCACCCACCTGTCACGGCGGAGATACCGCCAGGCATTTATCGGACGCGAATTCGTGGCCCTGCTTCTTTGGGCCTCCTTGAGCCCGCCTCGACCGATGCCGATAACACCAAGGGGTTGTCACCGCGCGGGGAGGCGGGCGGTGCGGGCCGGTCCGGAGACGAGATATGGTCGAGCAACCAGAGCGCCGAGCCTACCCACGCTACGACATCGATTGGCCCGTGGCGTTGTACCAAAAGGATCGCGACCGGCTCATCAACGGTCGGGGACAGGATCTGTCCCGGGGCGGCGCGCTGGTCGCGCTGCCGCTGTCGGTCCCCTTGCGCCTGGGTCAGGAGGTGGAGGTACGGCTCCAGCCGCGGACGGGCCCGACGCAGACCCCCGGGAACCCGCAAACGCCCCAGGTCCACAACGCCCGCGTGGTCCGCGTCCAGCGAGGGCCGCGTTTACTCGATGGACTGCAACTCGTCGGCCTGATGTTCGATCCGTAACCGTCCGGACCAACCCGTCGACTCCGGCGTCTCATCGTCGGCGGCGGATCAGGGTCAGACCGCCGAGCAGCATCATCGCGAGCAACGGTTCAGTCCCGCCGCCGCACTTGTACTTCTCGTCGGCGCCCATGTCGACGCGTGGGCCCATGACCCGCGACTCGCCGTCGATGTCCGTCTGGTCGGCGTAATCCCCGTTCGGATCGCCGGTGTTTTTGCACGGCGACTTGCCCTTGATGTGATAGTCGTTGTCCTCCCACGTATTCGGATCGTCGTCCGGCCCGTCCGCGTCAACAAACAACGGGTCGGCGTCGACATTGCCGCCGCCCCAGACCAGCGAGCTGCCGGAGTCAACGTAGACATTGTTCGGTCCGCCCTGCACGTCGGTGTACGAGAGATCGAGCGACCCGCCGCTGTAGCGCAGGGCGATCTCGTCCCCCTCGGGGGCCGTGTCGCCCCACAGGATGCAGTTGATCAGCGTCGGTGTCCCGAACTTGGAGTAGACGCCCCCGCCGTAGGCACTGGCCGAATTCCCGCTGATGGTGCAGTTGAGCATCGTCGGTGCGCCCCAGGCGCAGTAAGCGCCGCCGCCGTCCGTGTCGGCCGAGTTCCCGCTGATGATGCAACTGAGGATGATCGGGTCGCCGTTCTGACAACTGATCCCGCCGCCAAAGTGGCTACTCAAGTTGCCGCTGATCGTGCAATTGACGATCATCGAGTAGGAGTCGGAGCAGGAGATCCCGCCGGCCCAGGCGGCCGAGTTTCCGCCGACAGTGCAGCGGGTGATGGGGGGACTACAGTCGTGGCTTGCGATCCCCCTCCTGTCCCGGCGGTCGAGTTACCGATGATTGTACAGTCGGTAATCTCCGGACTAGACTCATTGCAGTAGACCCCGCCGCCCGACCCGTTGGCTGAGTTTCCACTGATCGTGCAATTGTGTATGTTCGGATCGGACTGGTAGCAGTAGATCCCGCCGGCCGTGCTCCCAGCCTGGTTTCCGGTGACATTGCAGTCTTCGAATGTTGGATCGGACTGCTCACAGTAGATCCCACCGCCGTTCTGGGCGGCCTCGTTGTCGCCGATCGAGCAGTTCGTTATCGTCGGATAGCTCTGGGTGCACGACAACCCGCCACCGTCTATGTCGGCTTGGTTCTGCGATATCGTGCAATCGGCAATCGCCGGACTGCATGCGCCAAGCCAGATCCCCCCCCCGCGCGACTGTGCGTGGCTGCTGGTGATCGTGCACTTGATGATCGTCGGACGCGACTGATCACAGAAGATCCCGCCACCGTCCTTGTCCGATCCGCTGCCGGCCGCGTAACCGCCGGTGATCGTCAGACCGGCCAAGACGGAGTCCAGACCCTCGCCATAATCAAACACGAATCCTCGATGCGGCTCAGCCGGCGTCCCCTGACAGTCAATGATCGTTGCCGCGACCACGTTGGGATCGTTCGGGTCCGTGCTGAGAACGGCGATGGGCAGGCCTCTTAGTCGGATGTCTCGGTTTCCGTCGCCGGTATACGTTCCGGGTGCAACCATCACGGCGATGCCATAGGGTGCTAGTAGGTCGACGGCATCGATCGCCGCCTGGATCGTCGCCTTCGGGCCGTGCTGTCCGTCCCACGCCAGCGCCCGACCGTCCCAGGCATCGTCGCCGTTGGGATCCACGTAGAACTTGTCGTCACGCTGAGGGTTTGAGCTGAGGCTGTACTCCTGGAGGTTCAAACGGGCGTCGCCGTCGGGGTCGTCATTGGGATCTGCGGCCGTAGTTGACCCGAAGTACTTGCTTTCCCACCAGTTGGGGAGCCCATCGGCGTCGGTGTCGATGAACTCATCCGCACCGATCTCGATCCGGCCGCTCATCGGACGCGGTTCGGCGTCGATGTCGGTCTCCGCGCCCTCGGTCGAGGTGTTTGGATCTCCTGCGTTGTAGCAAGGTGAGTCACCCAGCAGGTGCCCGTCCGCCGTAAGCAGTGGGTCAGCATCGACGTTCCCGTCCCCCCAAGTCATCGGCCAACCCCAGACTTCGTTGGGCCCCCCCTGCACGACACTGTAGGACACCGCGATTGCCGAAGCGTCATAGAGGGCGATCTCGTGTCCCTCCCCTGCGGTGTTGTCCCACAGGATGCTGTTCGTCAAGGTCGCATGGGCTCGATGGCAGTAGATTCCCCCGCCCTTGAGCTCGGCGGAATTGCCGATGATGGTGCAGTTGGTGATGGTCGAGTAGCTGCCCCAATCGTAATGGACTGCCCCACCGTAGTAGCGGGTCGTGTTGCCGACAATCACGCAGCCTTGAACGGTAAGGTCGGATAGGTATGAATTGACCGCTCCTCCGTACTCGGAGGACCAGTTCCAGGCCATCAGGCAATTGATGAGTTTGGCCGACGAACGATGACCATTGAAGGCGCCGCCGCGGGAGGTCGCGCGGTTGCTGATCAGAATGCACCTGCGGATTGTGGGGCTGCACCATTCCCAGCAGTTAATCGCACCGCCGTGGGTGCCAGACCCCTTGGTCACTGTCAGACCGTCAATAACCGAGTCTGCATCCTCGCCGCCGTTGAAGATAAAGCCCCTGCCAGCTTCGTTCGGGTCGATGATCGTTGACGGACGACGCTACACGTCGGATC
>CAYOGX010000756.1:0-3414 GCA_964403235.1 uncultured Planctomycetales bacterium
CGTTGCCGTCCCACACCGGGCCGATCGCGTTGAGGAGCGTTCGTCGATCCTTGTCGGTCTTTGTGAACAGGTGCCAGATGCCAACGCCCAGATCGAACCCGTCGAGGATGGCATATCCCACGAGCAGGACACCGATCAGGAAGAACCAGGTGACCTGTAGCGCGCTCATGCGGGCACCTCCCGGGCCACGGCTTCGCCGCCCGTCGCCTGCTCTTCTTCCGGACCGTGCTGTATCTCGCGTCTGATCAGGAAGAGCCACACCGCAAACAGCAAGCTGTAGATCAGCGAGAACATGATGATCGAGAACAGGATCTGCGCCGCCGGGACGGTGGGCGAGGCCGCGTCGCTCGTCAGGAGCTCGTGATAGACCGCCCACGGCTGCCGGCCGAGCTCAGCCGAGAACCAGCCGAATTCATTGGCGATGAACGGCAGCGGGATCGACCACAGGGCCAGCCTCAGGAACAGCCGGTTCCCGTAGAGCGTCTTCCGCCAGAGCAGGAACAACCCCAATGTCGTCAGGGCGATCAACCCGAATCCCAGCATGACCATCAGCCGGAACGTGTAGAACGTGTAGGGCATCGGCGGGCGCATGTCCTTGTCGAACGCCTCCAGGCCCTTGACCTCGGCGTCGACGTCGCCGAAGGCCATCCAACTCAGCATCCCCGGAATGGCAATCTTCGCCCGGACCACCTCGTTTTTCATGTCCGGGACACCGAAGACCAGCGAAGGCGCCCGCCTTTGTGTCTTGAAGATCCCTTCCATGGCGGCCAGCTTCTCGGGCTGCCTCCGGGCGACCTGCTGGCCGCTGTAGTGACCGATGGGAAGCTGCACCACCGACGAGACGAACGCGAGAACCAGCGCCAGGCGGAGCGACGATTGGGCGAATTCGATATGGCGACGCTTGAGGAGGTACCACGCGCTGACGCCGAGCACGAAAAACGCCCCGGTCATGAGGCAGCCGTCGACGACGTGCAGGTATCGCGGGACGGTCGAGGGGTTGAAGACGGCCGCCCAGAAGTCGGTCAGCTCGGCCCGGCCGTTCCGGATCACGTAGCCCGCCGGCGTCTGCTGCCACGAGTTGGCCACAATGATCCAAAAGGCCGACAGCGTGGCCCCGATGGCCACCATCAGCGAGGCGAACCACAGCGTCTTTCTCGAGACGCGACCCCAGCCGAAGATCAACACGCCCAGGAACGTTGACTCGAGGAAGAACGACAGGATACCCTCGGCCGCGAGCGGCGCGCCGAAGATGTCACCCACGTACCGCGAGTAGTTCGACCAATTCGTACCGAACTGGAACTCCATCGTGATCCCAGTGGCCACACCGACCACGAAGCTCACCGTGAACAGCTTGATCCAGAACCGCGCCATATTGCGGTAGAACGCGTCGCCCGTGTTCTTGTACCGGGTCATGATCCACAGGATCAGCCACGCCATCCCGATCGTCAGCGGCGGAAAGATGAAGTGGAACCCCGCGGTCAGTCCGAATTGAATCCTGGACAGGAGTACCGCGTCCATTGGCAACCTTTCCTAACGACACACAGGCCACGTCGGTTCAGGCGGGCGGCGTGCCACCCGCGAGCATCAGGGCTTACGCCTTCCACAGGCCGTGCAGGTTGCAGAACTCCCTGGCGGTGACCTGCTCGGCCTCGATGGGAAACGTCGCCTCCGGCGGATCGCCCGGGTTGAGGAATTGACGATACACCTTGCCGTCTGCCATCACCTCGATCCAGACGATCCAGTGGTCTTGTTCCATGGGATGGAGCACGCTGCCGACGGTGACCTTGAACCCGCCGTTGAGCTTCTCGATCACCGGCACGTGCTTCTCTTTGGCCGCGTCAACGGTGTTCTCGACCAGAAGCTTCATGGGCCGGTCATGACATGCCGGTTCGCCCTCGCCGTCGACGAGGACTTCGACCAGCATCCCACCCTCCTGACACTTGTAAACTTGATATCGAGTACCCATCGTTCGATCTCCTTGTATGGGCTCGTCCAGGGGTTTCGTTCAAGCCATGCGGTTGCGTCCGGGTTTCGGTGCTCAAGCGCAGAGCCTCAACGCGGCCCCGAACCGTCGACCCACCTCCGCCCAGTGGATGCGGGTCATGATCGCCTTGATGTAGTCCGTGCGGCGGTTTTGATAGTGCAGGTAATACGCGTGCTCCCAGACGTCAATGACCAGCAGCGGGATGGCGCCGCAGACCATCTGGTTTTCGTGCTTCTCGATCTGCAGGACGAACAGCCGGCGTCCGATTGGCTCGAAGGCCAGCATGCCCCAACCGCTGCCGGCCACTGTCGCGGTTGCGGCAGCCAACTGGGTCGTCAGCGATCTGAGGCTGCCGAACTGACCGACGATGGCCCGGGTCAGCGGCGCGGTCGGTTGGGTCGCCCTGGGACTCAGGTTCGCAAAGTACAACGTGTGGAGCACGTGGCCCGACCCGTGAAAGGCGAGCGCCTGCGATAGCGCCTGGATCGAGGCCATGTCGCCCGAGCCCCGTGCAGCGTTCAGCCTGCCCAGCGCCGCGTTGAGGCCCCTCACGTACCCGGCGTGATGTCGGTCGTGATGGATCCTCAGCGTCCGCTCGTCGATCACGGGCGCCAGCGCGTTACACGCGTAGGGCAGATCCGGCAGCGTGTAGGGGGCAGGACCCGCGGCGGCTGCCCTAGAGACCTGCGCCGACGGACCAAGAACGGCGGCCCCGGCCGCCGACGCGCCCGCCCACTTGAACATCTCCCGTCTAGACGGTGTTTCCACGACATTTCTCCTTTGCTCAGTGATCCCGCAGCGCCTCGGCGCCTATGGAATCGCGACGTGATTCAGCTCGCCTTGATCCGACAAACTCCAAAACCAGCTCGTGTGCCCGTGAGGGCTCGTCCGCCAGCGGTTCGGCTACTGCCGGCACGCTGCTAATGGCACGCAGCGAGCGTGGGCCTCGACCGCGCAAACCACCGAGGCCGATACAACACTGGCCGGCCAGGAACGACGCTAGCCGTAGGGATACATGCCCTTCTTGATGCCTTCCAGGGCCGCCAGCAGCGCATCGTGCTTCTTCTCGTCCTGGCCCAGGTAGCTCAGCAGGTACTCTACCACAACCAGCTTCTTGCCCTCGACGACCTCGAGCAACCCCTCGGCCAGCTCGATCGTCTGCTTCTCGATCTTGATGTGGTTCTCGATCAGGTCCCAGACCTCCTCCAGCTCGTCCGGGCTGATCGACATCGCCTTGACCGACATGCCGTCGGCGATCATCTGTTGGACGCGATGGTGCATCTGCGAGTCGGTTTGGATGATCTCCATCACGAGCCGGACGAGCGGGTTGCTCGTCTTGGCGATGACGCGGCCCGTCGACGCGACCGACGCGTCCTCGATCTTTCGCCATTTCTCCATGGTCGAGACGATCTTCTCTTGGCCGGGGCTCG
>CAYOGX010000757.1:0-3412 GCA_964403235.1 uncultured Planctomycetales bacterium
AGATGGCGTAGGTCACGCCGAACAATCCTACGGACGGGTGGCCCGCCGCGGATGGGTGGCCCGTCGCGGATGGGTGGCCCGTGGCTTCAGCGGCGGGGGACGCGAATTCACGGAGTCGCAGTCATGCCGTCCCGATTACGACGCCACGACCAGCCCGGTCACGTGCACTTCTGGACGATCTCCTGCCATCGCCGCCTGGGGTTCTTCCACGACGATGGAATGAAACGGGTCGTTGTTGACGGACTGTGTCTCTTGCAGGCCAAGTTCGGTGTCTGCCTGATCGGGTATGTGATCATGCCCGAGCATGTTCACGTCTTGGTCCTACCGCATCCCAAGGGGCAGGATGAACCCGTAGTGATCGCGAAGCTGCTAAATGCCTTCAAGCAGCACGTGGGGTATTACGGGAAGCAGCGACTGCGAACCTCCTGGAGACGGCATGGGCGACTGTGGTCGGAGCCGCTGAATCGCTGGGCTTGCGGGCACCTCGGACAGCAAGCGATCTGGAACACGCGTGGACACGACTTCAACATCGATCGTCATGAAACACTGCTGGAGAAGCTGGATTACTGCCACAAGAATCCGATTGCGCGCGGTTTGGTCGATCGGCCCGAGGATTGGCTGTATGGCAGTTATCGCTTTTACGAGATGAATGATCGAACTGTGCTGGCGATGGATTGGGATGGTGGGTGGCCGATCGTGTGGTAGAGCAGCGGACGAACCAGAGGCGTCGAATTCGCGTCCCCCATCGCTGAAGCGATGGGCCACCCATCGAAATGAGGAAGTACTTCACACGCGGAAAAGATGGGTGGCCCGCCCCGGATGGGTGGCCCGCCGCTTTAGCGGCGGGGAACGCGAATTCGAACCGTTGTGATGTCATCATGGCCATTGTCCACGTCAATGTGATCGGGTTCTACACGGCGGTGGCCGAGGCGCTCGAGCCGAAGCTGAAGGGCTATCCGCTGGCGGTGGTGACGGCCGGCCGATCGCGCCGGATGCTGCTGGACGTCTCGCGGCAGGCGATCGACGCCGGGCTCGGGCGCGGGATGCTCCTGGAGCACGCGAAGCGCCGCTGCCGCGACCTGATCCTGCTGGACCCGACGCCCGACGCCTACGACCGCGCGATGACGGCGCTGGTGGGCGAGGCGGGCAGGTATTCGCCGCTGGTCGAGCCGGCTGGTCCGGGACACGTCTTCATCGACCTGAACGGCACCGAACGGCTGTGGGGCACGGGGCTCGATGCGGCCCAGTCGTTGCGGAAGGGCGTCCTCGACAACTACCGCCTAGACCCGAGCCTGGGCGTGGCCCGCAACAAGCTCGTCAGCAAGGTGGCCACCCGGGTGGTCCGGCCGACCGGACTGTGCGAGGTGATGATCGGCAGCGAGCGGGACTTCCTGTCGCCCCTGCCGATCGGACACCTGCCGGGCGTCGAGCTCGACCTGATCGAGGAGCTCCGCGAGCTGAACCTCCGCATCGTGGCCGACGTCGTCTCGCTGGGGCCGGAGGCGTTGGTCGCGGCCTTCGGCAAGTCGGGCCGCCCGCTGTTCGACGCCGCCCAAGGCGAAGATCACACGCCCGTCAGGCCCATGGGCAACCCCGCGCCTAGCGTGGCCGAGCAGTTCACGTTCCCCGGCCAGACCAACGACGACGAGGTGCTCCTCGCGGCGCTGTGGAAGGTTTGTTCGCGCGGCGCGCGGCGGTTACGGAACATGGCCTTGGGCACGAAGCGGGCGGTACTGTCGATCACGTACGCGGATGGCCAGCGCGTCCGGCGGTCCGGCCGATTCGCCGAATCCACGCTCAGCGATTTCGTCATCTTTGACCTGGCCGAGCGGTTGTTCAGGACGGCCTACCAGCGGCGCGTCCGGCTCAAGTCGATCTCGCTTCGGTTGGACCACCTGACCTACCCGTCCGGGCAGATGGTCCTGTTCGACCTGAAGCGGGAACGACGA
The DNA here is from genome assembly GCA_964403235.1 of uncultured Planctomycetales bacterium. Taxonomy (GTDB): domain Bacteria; phylum Planctomycetota; class Phycisphaerae; order UBA1845; family JAFGLZ01; genus JAFGLZ01. The sequence goes on from CAYOGX010000757.1 coordinate 1,950, forward strand.
AGCCTGTTGGCCGCGATCGATTCGATCCGAGACCGATTCGGCGAGGACGCGATCGACGTGGCGGCGTTCCGGACCGGCACCGCTTGAGCGGTTTCGGAGGGTCGCATCCCATCCTCGTGCAAACACGGGCAAATCCCGACCCTCACGGGTCGGGACCTGCCCATGCCACCCTTGGGAGTCGATTCAGTGCAAGGGGCGTTGCTCAACGCCAAAAGTGACTTCTCCCTGCTGTGGGGTACGCGCTCGCCGGGCGACGTCGTTGGCAAGGCGGCGGCGTTGGGGTACGACACCGTTGCGCTGGCCGACCGCGACAATCTGTACGCCCTGCCCGAATTCATCGCGAAAGCGAAGCGTCACGACGTTCGACCGATCATCGGCGCGGAGGTGACCGATCCGGTCACCTCACAAAACGCGCTGCTGTATCCGCTGACGCGAACCGGTTACGCCAACCTGTGTCGTATCTTGACCGAGCGGCACGTACCGCAGGCATCCTGCCTGCAAGGACGTGGGCAGGATGCCCGCGGTACATCAAGGTCTTTGGCCCTGAAGGGGCCTAAGAGAATAGCCAGGGGCAAAGCCCCTGGCTGCAAGCACCCACGCGTTCATGAAGCCCTGAAAGGGCGCGATAGTCGTTCTTTCGCCCCTTCGGGGCTTGATGTTGATTCGGATGCATCCTACCGGGGGCTTCGCCCCCGGCTACTCTCTTATGCCCCTTCGGGGCAAAACGCCTGCTCCACGTTGTTAAAGGAACGCAGGCAGGATGCCTGCGGTACATCGGCGGTTGGTTTCAGTCTCGAGCGGGCGCTTAGCCAATACGGCGAGGACCTGGCGATCGTGACCGATTCGCTGCGGATCCTGCGGCGCTTGTCCGATCACGGATCGGTCTACGTTCGGATGGGTCACAGCCTGAAACGCCCATCGGTCGAGATCAGACACCTGCCCTGCGCGATCGTGCCGCCCGCGATCTTCTTCGATCAGGACGACTACGAGCTGCACCGCTTGCTGCGGGCCATCGACCTGAAGGAGCGACTCAGCTCACTTCGCCCCGACCAGTTCGCCGACGGGAGGGACACGTTCCAGCCGTGGGACAAGATCGCGTCGCGGTTCTCCGCGCTGCCCGAGGCCGTCGACGGCACGGAGCGACTTCTGGACACGTTGCGATTCGACGGCGATTTCAGCGAGATCGTCTTCCCCGATTTCCCCTGCCCCGAGGGCATGTCGGTCGTCGAGCTGCTTCGCTGCAAGGCCTACGAAGGTGCGCGGCGGCGGTACGGCGAGCTATCCGAGACGGTCGTGGCGCGCCTCGAGCGGGAGCTGGACCTGATCGAGCAGAAGGGGTTCGCGGCCTATTTCCTCGTCGTCGATGAGGTCGTCCAGCGCTCGCCGCGGACGTGCGGGCGGGGCTCGGCCGCGGCCAGCCTGGTCGCCTACGCCCTGGGCATCACCAACGTCGACCCGATCCG
>CAYOGX010000758.1:0-3409 GCA_964403235.1 uncultured Planctomycetales bacterium
GTGGGGGTTCCGGACATCGCGGGAGCAAGCCAGCATGTACGTCATCGGTGAACGCATCAACGGGATGTGGGTGGACATCAAAAAGGCCATCGTGGGCCAGGACGAGGGCCCGATCCGAGAGTGGACCGACAAGCAGATCGCCGCGGGGGCCGATGCCCTGGACGTGAACGTCGGACCGGCCACCAGCAAGCAGGTCGAGGCCATGCTGTGGATGTGCGGGATCATCCGCCAGATCAACGCCGACATCCCCATCGCGGTGGACACCGCCAAGTGGGACGTCATGAAGGAGGTCATCCCGCAGGTCGCGGGCCCCAAGATCATCAACAGCAGCAAGGCCGATCCGGAGGCCCTGACGAACTACTGCGGCCTGGCGGCCGAGCACGATTGCTCGCTGGTCGTGCTGACGATCGATCAGCGGGGCATTCCGACGGACGTCGATTCGCGCGTGGAGATGGGGGCGACGGCCTTGACGATGGCGATGGAGGCGGGCCTGACGCCGGACAAGCTGTTCATCGACACGATCATCCAGCCCGTCAACGTCGCGCCGAAGCAGCCGCTGGCCGTCATGCAGGCGATGGAACAGCTCAAGATCATCTCCGACCCGCCGCCGCACATGGTGCTCGGTCTGAGCAACGTCAGCCAGGGCGCCCGGGAGCGCGAGCTGATCAACCGGACGTATCTGGCGATGGCGATCCCGAGCGGGCTCGACTCGGCCATCATGGACCCGTGCGACAAGGAGCTGATGGACGCGGCCATCACGGCCGAGCTGCTGTTGGAGAAGATGATCTACTGCGATTCGTACCTGGAGGCGTACCGGGCGAACAAGTAGGCCGAGACGTCCGATGGCCGCGCCAGCCGCCGTCCGCCTCCACAGGACATGTGTATCGGAGCGTTTCCCCTGCGGGTACCCGTCGCGAGGCGACACGTTACCCCATGACAGATCCTAAGCGGCCATCCCTTCCCCGACAGAACAACCTGAACGTCGCGGTGTCCCGTGGCCTGGCGGTGCTGCGCGACCAAAACGACGACCAGCTCGCCTGGCTGGGGGCCGATCGCGATGACCGCGGCCGGATTCGCGTGACCGTCCTCGGCAGACCGATGTGCGTCGATTTCGAGGCAGGCGGGCTCGTCTTCGAGGATGGGGAACCGGTCGACCTGCGCTGGCAGGTGCTGGTCGTACACTATCTGGCCGCACCGGCGCCCGTCGAGCCGACGGGCGAGGAGATGGTCTTTGCCAACATCCCTGAGACCCGCGGCTATCAAGGCGTCTATGAAGGGCGCGTGATCAAGCGACTGTGTTTCACCGTCGGACGGACCGCCGAGACGCTCGAGCGCGGCGCGCAGGCGATCGGCGGGGAGCCCTGCGACGGCGAGGGCGATCTGAACTTCCGGTTCGACGTCCTGCCGCGCGTGCCGTTGCACATCGTCTGGTACACCGGCGACGAGGATTTCCCGCCCAACGCCGCGTTCCTGTTCCAGGCCAACGTCGTGCGCCTGCTGCCGGCCGAGGACATCATCGTCCTGAGCGAACTCATCGTCGGCGCGATGGCCCGGGCCATCACGTGACCCGACGGCTCGCGGTCACGGCGCCGGCTGAGATTCGTCCGGGATCGGCCTGGTGTTTTCCTCAATGCGGAAGATGACGATGAGCAGCTCCAGCCAGATTCTGATCATGATCACATAGATCAGAAAAAGCAGGGGGGCGATGATCAGGCAGATGATCCCGTTGGCCACCGACCCAGAGAAGCCACCTATCACGAAACCCACCGCACCGAGCCCAGCCACCACGAGGCCCACCACATACAGAAAACGGATGAGTCTCGTGGTGATGAACTCCGAGAAGGACGTGTCGAAAAGGCACTCCAAAAGGCCTTGTCTGTGCTCCATCTGTCTACCTCCAGCGTTTTCAGTGACGTGATGACCCCGACGGAGACGCTGCACCTTGCTTTGACCCGCGGAGCGTCTCGGTCCCTTCGTGGGCCAAAGCCCTTGCTAGGGCGCCAACCATGCGGCGAGCAGGTCGACGGCGGCCTGTAGGTCCTTCCTGTGGACCGACTCGACCACCGTGTGGACGTATCGGCAGGGGATGCTGATGGCCACGCTTCGCACGCCCGCGCGCGATCGTTGGATCGTGGCCGTGTCCGTCCCACCGCGCGGGAGCAGCTCCAACTGGTAGGGAATCTTCTTGCGCTTGGCCAGCGCGACCAGCTCGTCGACCAGCTTGCGGTCGCAGATGACCGAGCTGTCCATCAGCTTGATGGCGGCGCCCTTGCCGAGCTCGGTGACGCGCTGCTCGGCCGACACGCCGGGCATGTCGCAGGCGAGCGTCACGTCGAGGGCGATGGCGACGTCCGGCTCGACGGCGAACGCGCCCGTCTGCGCGCCCCGCAGCCCGACCTCCTCCTGGACCGTGGCGACGTAGTAGATCTCGTAGCGGCTCCGCCGGCCGACCTTCTTGATCGCGTTGAGCGCGACCCAACTGGCGACGCGGTTGTCCATGGCCTTGCCGCAGTAAGCGTCGCCGATGGCGACCGTCTCCTGCACCAGCGTGACCGGATCGCCCACCTCGACGAGCTTCTGGACCCGCTTGGCGTCGAGCATCAGGTCCACGAAGAACTCGTTGACCTGGGGAATCTTCTTGCGCTCCTCCTCGGTCAGCAGGTGGGTGGGCTTGGCAGCGGGGGTGAGCACGCCGATCAGGTCCTTCTTGCCCTGGACGAGCACGCGCCGGGCGAACAGCGTCCGCGTGTCGAACCCGCCGACGTTGGCGATCCGCAACCGGCCGCCGTCGTCGATGGCCGAGACGTAAAAGCCGATCTCGTCCATGTGGCAGGCGATCATGACCTTGGTGGCTTTGCCGCGGGTGGGTTTTCGGCCGGGGGCCTTTCGACAGATCAGATTGCCCATGGCGTCCACACGTTGGTCGTCGAAGATCGCGCGGGCGTAGTCCTTGAGGAAGTCTCGCACGCGCTCTTCGCGGCCCGGCACGCCGGGTAGCTCGGTCAGTTGCTTGAGTAATTCCATCGTCAACTCCTGACTGGGGTTCAGGGTTCAGGGCTCAGGGAACTGGGGCGAGCGTTCGATCATGCGAGGATCCCCAACGACGAAACGATTCGTCTGACGCCCCCAAGTCTTAAGCCCCAAACGCCAAGCCCTAGACCCTAAACCCCACACCCTACACCAGTCGCTCCCTGACGGTCGCGGCTCCGAATCGGATGGGTCGTTCCCGTTCCGAATCGCCACTTCAGCAACGGCGTCGTGGCGAACAAAAAGCCAATGACGGTCGTATAATACCGCGATCATCGAGGCGTTGCATCGGCGGACGTCGGATTTTCTGACAGGACGACCCGGCGGGGGTCCTCTTGACTGGTAGATATGGCAATGACGCGGCCGGCAGAACACGACGCGG
>CAYOGX010000759.1:0-3404 GCA_964403235.1 uncultured Planctomycetales bacterium
GGCTGACGATGACAGTCCGGCGATTGATGTTGCCGGCCTGGGGTTCGCCTATCGATTCGACACGGGCGTGTTCCCGTACGCTTGGCTGTTCGCCTCGTACGGGGGGTTGGACGGGCACTACACGGTCGTGCTCGAGCCGTGCACGACCATGCCGATCTCGGTCAACGAGGCGGCCGGTAGGGGCCAGTGCTCGTCGTTGGGCGCGGGCGAGTCGCTGGAGACGCATGTGTCGATCTACGCCGGCCCGGTGGCCAAGCCGTAGAGGAGCCCGCGCATGAGCGATCGCCGCAACGTCGTCGTCACGGGCGCGTCATCCGGCATCGGCAAGGCGACGGCCCTTCGCTTCGCCGCCGACGGATACGACGTCTGCCTGAACGCTCGCCGTCAGGTGCTGCGCGAGGCGGTCGCGGGGGGGCTGGCGCCCGGGCGGCATATCGTATCCGCGGGCGACTATGGCGACGCGTCGGTCGTCGATGCGATGGGCCGGACGCTCCGCGAGCAGTGGGGCAAGGTCGATGTCCTGGTGAACAGCGCGGGGGTCTTTGTGCCGGTGGACGTGGTCGATTCGCCGTTGCCCGAATGGCGTGCGTCGTTCGATGCCCTGTTTCAAGGGGCCGTGCTGATCACGCGGATGGTCGTGGGGTTGATGTCCAGCGGCGGTCGGATCATCCACGTCACGTCCATTCACGGGCAACGCGCCGAGGTCAAGGCGAGCGGCTATAGCATGGCCAAGGCGGCGCTGAATCAGTATTGCCGCGCATTGGCGGTCGAGCTGGGACCGCAAGGGATCCTCGTCAACGCGATCGCGCCGGGGTTCGTCGATACGCCCATGAGCATCCTGCCCGACGGGACCAACGAGCTGGAGACCCAGTGGTTCCGGCAGAACTACATCGAGGGGCACCACCTGCCGTTGCGGCGTGTCGGTCAACCGGAAGAGATCGCGGGCGTGGCGGCCTTCTTGGCCGGACCTGACGCGTCCTACATCACTGGTCAGGTGATCCACGTCGACGGTGGGTTGAGCGCGACGTTTTGAAGGGCCGCGCCGGACGAGGCCGGCCCCGCACCGCGATCCAGCGGGAGGGATCATGAAGATCGAGGCGGTGGACCTCTACTACTTGTCGATGCCGACCGTTCTGGACATCGGTGACGGCAGTCAGGATGCGCTGTTGGTGCGCGTCCAGGCGGGCGGCTACACCGGGTGGGGAGAATGCGAGGCGGCCCCGCTGGTGTCGATCGCGAGTTGGGCCTGTCCGATGTCTCATAGCGCGTGCAAGCCGGTCGGCGCGTCGATCCTCGGGCAGCGGTTGGACGGCGTCGAGGACATCCGGCGGATCAACGCGCTGGTCCGCGAGAACAGCATGGATCTGCTCCAGGCGGACCACACGCTGTCGGGCGTTGACATCGCGTTGTGGGACCTGCTGGGCAAGAAGACGGGCCTGCCCGTGTACCGCCTGATCGGCTATGAGCGGGCGTATCCCAAGACCCCCTACGCGTCGCAGTTGTTCGGCGACGACCCGGAGGCGACGTTCGCCAAGGCCCGGAAGGTGCGGCGAGACGGGTACCGCGCGGCCAAGTTCGGTTGGGGCCCCTACGGTCGTGGTACGGTCGAGCAGGACGCGGATCAGGTTCGAGCCGCTCGCGAAGGGCTCGGCGAGGACGGCATGTTGCTCGTCGACGCCGGCACGGTCTGGGGCGATCGCGTGGAACCGGCGCGCCAGCGGCTGGAGGCGTTGACGGCCTGTCGTGCGTTATGGCTGGAAGAACCGTTCGTCTCGGGCGCGCTGGACGCCTACGCCGAGCTGGCGAACCAGTCGGACGAGGTCCGGTTGGCCGGCGGGGAGGGCTGCAACACCTTTCATCAGGCCAAGAGCATGATCGACTACGCCAGGCTCGGGTACGTTCAGATCGACGCCGGTAGGATCGGCGGCATCACGACGGCCAAGCAGGTGGCCGACCATGCGCGACTCAAGAAGGTCTCCTACGTCAACCACACCTTCACCACGCACCTGGCCTTGAGCGCTTCGTTGCAGCCGTACGCCGGACTCGAGGACGACGACCTGTGCGAGTACCCCGTCGAGCCGATGGCGTTGGGTCGGGAGCTGACGTCGACGACGCTGTCGCCGGATCGGAACGGCCAGATCCACCTGCCCGACGCCCCCGGCCTGGGGATCGAGCCGGACCCGGTCGCGATCAAGACGTACCTCGTCGAGGTGGAGATCCACGTTGCGGGGCAGGTCGTCTACAAGACGCCCGTGATATAATCGAAGGCAACCATTGCGGGCGGACCGTCGCGGGCCCGCCTGCTAGTGCCGTTTTCGGCAGGAGAGTGTCGTGTTGTGTCCGCGGGTGGCATGGGTAGGCTGAGCGAGGCACGAGCGAAGTTTGCCCGTGCGATGGCGTGTCATCGTGCGAACACGGGTAAACGCCGACCCTCACGGGTCGGAGCCTACCCATGCCACCCAACGGCGCGCGAAACTGTGTGACTGAAAACGGCACTAGCCCTATCATGTACGATGCGCCTATGGAGGTAACCGAATGCGACGTCGTGACCGTGCCACATCGGTAATCGTCTGGTTGGCCTGGCTCGTGTTGGCGGCGGGGATGTCGCGGTCTCCTGCGCGGGGAGCCGGCGGCGGCAAGACCGAGTACCTCCAGGGGGCGGGCCGTGAAGGGTTGCTGCGCAGCCTGGACCGGATGTCGAGGCGATATGACCCAGAGGCCGAGCTGGTCGTCGACGAGCGCATCGGTGGAAACGACTATACGAAGCTGCGCGGCAGGCGGGGACATCCGACGCGGTCGTCAATCGGCTATGCGGCGATGCTGCTCGAGGCGAACGACGCGGAACACCGCGCGCGGGCGTGTGCGGTCATCCGCAAGATCCTGTCGCTTCAGGACACCGACCCGACGAGCCTGACGTTCGGGCTGTGGTCGTACTATGCCGAAGAGCCGCTGGGCAACATGTTCATGGTGGATTACAACTGGGCGGCGTTCATCGGCAAGACGCTGCTGTACATCCTCATCCACCACGAGGAGCAACTACCGCTCGACCTGCGGCAGGGGGTCCGCGAGGCGATCGCGCGGGCGTACAAGTGCATCCGCCGCCGGCCGCTGCACATGGGATACACCAACATCGCCGCGATGAGCAGCTACGTCACGTTGGTGGCGGGCGAACGGCTGGCGGACCCCAAGATCCTGGCGTACGGGCGGCGGTTGTTCGACAAGTGGTACAACTACACGATGCTGCACGGCTCGTTCACGGAGTTCAACAGCCCGACGTACACGCGGGTCGCGCTGGGGGTCACATCGAAGATGCTGGCGGACATCCTCGACGACGGCCGCCGCGCCAAGGCCGAGCGGCTCAACCGGATGCTGTGGACCCATCTGGCCCGCCGGTACCACGAGCC